>JAUSLA010000053.1 GCA_030646565.1 bacterium | reverse complement strand
AAAAATAATGCTGGGAACTTATATTTTGTCGGTCGGGCATTATAAATCTTATTATCTTAAAGCCCAGAAAGTAAGGACTTTAATCAAAAACGATTTTGACAAGGCTTTTGAAAAAGTCGACGTCCTCATGACGCCTGTATCTCCAACGCCAGCTTTCAAAATCGGAGAGAAAATTGACGACCCTTTAACTATGTATCTTTCCGATATTTTTACAATTTCTGTTAATCTGGCAGGACTGCCGGCTATCTCTCTGCCTGTAGGGAAAACGCAGGATTTGCCGGTCGGGCTTCAGATTATTGGGAAACCATTTGAAGAAGATAAAATTTTTAATATAGGAAAAATAATATAGTCGATGAGGACTATGTCCTCATCTTCACCTTCGCTTCCATAAATGGAAGCTCGGTCCATGACGGATAATTTTTTGCAATTCTTAATTGCGCCCCATTTCACGGGATGGCTTTTGGTTTTAAAGATTTTTTTTATCGTTCTTTCCGCGCTGCTTGCAATCGGCACGCTCGTTTTTTTGAAAAAAAGCTCTTGGCTGCGCAGATTGCTTTTGGAAGATATGTCTGATGTTTTAACCCACAAGCAATACGGAGTAAAAAACATAGAAAAGGTCTGGTCAAAGATAATGGCAAGATTGAATACCGGTTTGGAATCAGAATATAAGCTGGCAATAATTGAAGCAAGTTCATTAATGGACGACACCCTGCAGAAAATGGGATACAAGGGGGACAGCTTGGGAGAAAAGTTAAAAAATGTTCCTCCTTTGGTTCTCCCTAATATCAAGGATATTGAGGAAGCGCATCGGATTCACGGTAATATTGTTCACGATCCTGATTACAGATTGTCTCTGGAAGAGGCAAGAAATAATTTAGCGGTTTACGAAAAAACATTCCAGGATTTGCAGCTTTTTTAGGCGGCGATTCACCTTCGTCCGCCTTTGGCGGACTTGGTAGTCGAAGAGAGCTGCGCTCTCTTCTTCATCCTTCGTTGCGACTCGGATACTTGATTTTCTTGGAAAAATCAGTAAAATAATAAGAGTTGTTCATCGCGGGGTAGTGGAGTAGTACCATACGAGGCCCATAACCTTGAGACCCAGGTGCAATTCCTGGCCCCGCAACAAAAATAGATGCCCTATACAAAACTTTGGAAAGTTTTGTCGGGCTCGACAAAAACCGTAGGTTTTTGTATAGAGCCGGCGTAGCTCAGCGGTAGTAGCAAGGTCTTCATAAGGCCGAGGTCACAGGTTCGAATCCTGTCGCCGGCACAGGATTATGCCAATTAAGGTATTGAAAATATTTTAATCTGGGCGCGTAGTGTAGCCTGGTCAACACGTTCCCCTGTCACGGGAAAGATCACGGGTTCAAATCCCGTCGCGCCCGCAGATTTGTTATAGAATTAACAGAAGTACCTTAAAAATTTAGACGGAGGGAAGGAAAGATGTCAGCGCTTCTTGGAA
>JAUSLA010000051.1 GCA_030646565.1 bacterium | reverse complement strand
CCAATCCATGCCTTGCCCAATCCGATTGGATGCTGTTTTGATTGCTCCGCATATTCCGGCTTCATGCCATAATGGGCTGTAATATAAACAGCTGTTTTTTCGGGAGTAAGCTCCCAGAAGTTAACCCACTTTGCCCCAAGGGATTTTGCCACTATCTCCGCCATATCAGTAAGAATTTTATGAAGGTCAACCTCGACGGTTAAAACCTTAGAAACCTCCTCAAGGGCTGACAAAAGATTCTCTTGTCCCTGTTGTTCTTTGTCTGAAAGAAAACCTTTTGCGCTTTCCGGTTTTACTGCCAAAGATGTAGTTTTTCCTTTCCGGATTAAAACTAATTTTTTAGACATTGAAGTTTTTTCTTGTTTAATTATCCACCTGCGTCCCGCACCCGAGCGTAGCGAAGGGTGGAAGAAGAACGAACGTTCTTCGCGCTTCGCAGGACTCGGTAGGCGATGAGGACTGCGTCCTCGTCTTCACCTTCGTCCCGCCTAAGGCGGGACTTGGTCTTTAAATTATTCTAAGCCATTTTAAAATTCTTGTAAAACAAAACGCCCCGACTGGTCGGGACGTTTTTGCCTCCAATATTTTCAATAATCTTCTCCCATTGACGGCATTCCGCCTCTTTCTTTTTTCTCTTCGGGTTTCACGGCAACCACCACTTCCGTAGTTAAAAACATTGCGGCGGCAGAAGCTGCGTTCTGCAAGGCGCTCCTTACAACTTTTGTCGGGTCGACAATTCCTGCCTGCATCAAATCTTGATATTCCAAAGTTTGAGCGTTAAATCCAAAACCTTCAATTCCCTCTTTGACTTTCTGCAAAACAACTGCGCCGTCAATGCCGGCGTTTTGAGCAATCTGGCGAATGGGAGATTCCAAAGCTCGCCTTAAAATAGCGACGCCGGTAATTTCGTCTCCCTCCAGATTTAATTTGTCCAAATCAGCAATCGTTCTTAACAAAGCGACTCCTCCGCCGGGAACCGTACCCTCTTCAACTGCCGCTTTTGTGGCTGAAAGAGCGTCTTCTGTTTTGTGCTGTCTGGCTTTTTGTTCAACTTCGGTAGCCGCTCCCACTTTAATCACCGCCACGCCGCCAACCAATTTTGCCAATCTTTCTTGAAATTTCTCTTTATCAAAATCGGAATCGGATGCCTCTAATTCTTTTTTGATTTGTTTTATCCTGGCGTCAATTTTCTCTTTGTTTCCCTTGCCCTCAACAATGGTAGTATTTTCTTTTGTGGAAACAACTCTTCTGGCAGAACCCAACTGTTCCAATGTAATATTCTCTAATTTTAATCCGGCTTCTTCGGAAATTACTTCAGCGCCGATAACTACGGCGATATCCTGAAGCATCTCTTTTCTCCTATCGCCAAATCCGGGCGATTTTATTGCCAAGGTATTAAATACTCCCCGGAGTTTATTGACAACTAAAGTGGCTAAAGCATCGCCTTCGACTTCGTCAGCCAGAATAACCAATTCTTTTTTGCCTGTCTGGACAACTTTTTCCAAAATTGGCAAGATGTTTTGCAAAGAAGAAATCTTTTTATCGGTTATTAAAATGTACGGGTCTTCAAAAATAGCCTGCATTCTTTCGGCATCGGTAATCATATACGGAGAAATATATCCCCTGTCAAACTGGAGGCCTTTAACAATTTCTTTTTGAATGCCGAATGTTTTTGATTCTTCAACCGTGATGACTCCGTCTTTTCCGACTTCCTGCATTACTTCGGCGATTAAGTTTCCTATTTCTTCGTCTTCGGCCGAAATCGTGGCGACTTGAGCCATCTCCTCTTTAGTGGTGATTTGCCTTGAAATCTGCTTTAAGCTTTCAACAACGGCCTGGACTCCTTTCTCAATTCCTCTTTTCAAAGCCAAAGGGTTGGCTCCCGCTGCCACGTTTTTCAGTCCTTCGGAAATTATTGCCTGCGCCAAAACAACGGCAGTGGTTGTGCCATCGCCCGCCACATCATTGGTTTTTTCTGCCACTTCTTTGACAATCTCGGCTCCGATGTTCTCCACCTTGTCTTCCAATTCAATTTCTTTGGCAATAGAAACGCCGTCATTGGTAATAACAGGAGAACCGAACCCCTTGTCCAAAACAACATTTCTGCCTTTTGGCCCCAAGGTTACTTTTACGGCGTTGGCTAATTTATCAACGCCAGTTTTTAATTTTTTTCTCGCTTCTTCCGAATAATGAATTTGTTTTGCCATGATTCTCTCTACGAATTACGAATTATTTACGAATATACGAATACGTTTTCGTATATTGGTATTTTTTCGTATTTCGTAGCTAATTTTTATTCAATAATCGCCAAAATATCTTCTTCTTTAGCGATCAGGTATTCTTTTTCTTCGACTTTTATTTCGTTTGGCCCGTATTTAGTAAATAAAACTATCTGGCCGGGTTTTACTTCCAGAGAAATATATTCTCCCTGTTTATTTTTTTTGCCCGGGCCCACGGCAATAACTTTACCCTGTTCGGGCCTTTCTTTTTCCGCGGTTTCCGGCAATAAAATGCCGGCTTTTGTTTTTTCTTCTTCTTTTATAGGCTCAATTAAAATATGGTCTGATAAAGGTTTTATGTTCATAAATTTCTCTACGAATTACGAATTTTATACGAATATACTAAAACGTTTTCGTATATTCGTATTTTTTCGTATTTCGTAGCTTATTAGCAATCGCGACCTTTGTCCTTCGACAAGCTCACGGTCGAAGACCAGAATAGCAGTCGAACGAGTTGAGTGATAATTGATTACTTTTTCATATTAAAGAATCAAAGAAATTTGTCAATAGCCGAGCTTTCGCGTAGCGAAAGCGAAGGTAAAGACGAGGACGCAGTCCTCGTCGCCTCCCCGAGCGAAGCGATGAGGGCTTCGCCCTCATCTTTAACCTCGTTTCGCTCCGCGAATCTCGGTAAGCGAAGGGTGAGTCAAAGAAGATAAATCTTCTTTTCCACCTGCGTCCCACTTTGTGGGACTTGGTAGATGAGGACACAGTTCTCGTCGCCACCAAAAAAAAGGGGGAACGTATAAACGCTCCCCTTTATGATTTGCCTTACCCTTCTACCTTAATGGTGATCCTTCGGCCATTAATAATAAATGATTTTTCCGCGGAAACAACTCTTACATAAGTTGGAATTTCTGAAACAATTTCAGTGGTAAAAATCTCTCCTTGCTCCAGTCGGATTATTCTTCGCAAGGGCGCTGTTTCAGCTGATAGAATCTCCACGCCTGTTCCTGAAAATTCTTCTTCCTCTCGCGCTTTGCGTTCTTCTTCTTCTTCGTCTTTAGTAGATTCTGTTCCAATAGCTTTTACTGAAAACTTTATGTCTGCCCAAGCTAAAGCGTCAAGAACTTCTTTCAAACCTTTTTTCCCAAAATTATGTAATTCCAGCATTCCTTTTTCATCGTGTTTTTCAAGAAAAGAAACAATGTCGCCTACTCGGCCACATCCTCTCTGAGCAAGAGTGTTGTATACTTTTTTGGAAATTGGCAGGTGCTTTAGCGGCGAATTATTAGTTATCGGACGATGAATCTCTGCCGCTTGTTGCCGCAGAGCAATAAAAATCGGGTTGTTGGTTTTCGCCATAGTTATGACGCCTGCTCGCAATCTATTCTTATTATCTTCAATGCCAAGCAAATTCCAGGC
>JAUSLA010000042.1 GCA_030646565.1 bacterium | reverse complement strand
GCTTCCAAATCTTTATTAATAACTTGCAAACCCAATCTCACCAAAAAAATATTGTGGCGAGAATGGTATTTTGCGTTTAAAACAAACTTAGCCAATTCTAAATTGCCGTGCTGGAGAAGTTTAGTCAAGCGAGCCAATTTTTTATCTTTAAAATATTTTTCCAGCTGCTCCTTGTCTGTTTTGCCGATTTTTTGAAAATAAAAACGGATGTGCATAAAACTTCTGTAAAACGAAGCGAAGAGGGTGGGATTCGAACCCACGAGGGGATTGCTCCCCCAATACCTTAGCACGGTATCGCTTTCAGCCGCTCAGCCACCTCTTCTAATAGCTTTATTCTACCAAGAAAAATCAATTCGTCAATTGGAAAATTATGAATTTTATGATAAACTTTAGATAGAATGCTCTGTACGTAAATTATTTCAGATAATTTACGTCGAGCTCGATAAAATTTCTTTTGGAAATTTTGTATAGAGCCCTCGTAGTTTAATGGACAAAATGCTAGATTGCGGATCTGGAGACTGCAGGTTCGATTCCTGCCGAGGGCACATGCAATTATCTACTCCCATTGAGGAAATTGCCGGAATTGGCCCTGCTTATCAAAATAAGCTCAAAAGGCTTAATATTAAAACCGTCAAAGATCTGCTCTTTCACTTTCCTCACCGCTATGAGGATTTTTCAAATATTATTCCAATATCCCAAGTTGAGGAAGGAAAAACCGTCTGCGTGCAGGGTAAAATCACAGATATTAAAAATATCCGCATCTTTAGAAGACGGCTGGTTCTGACCGAAGCTTTAATAAATGATAATTCTGGAACATTAAAGATAACTTGGTTCAATCAACCCTATTTAATAAACACCTTTAAAAAGGGTGATTTTGTTTTTTTGGCCGGAAAAATGTCCGCAAAAAAAGGAAGAAAATATCTGTCCAGTCCGGCTTATGAAAAAATCCCCAGCCAGTTTGCGGATTCCTCGGAAAATGAAAAAAAATATGACTCGTTCCATATAGGAAGAATCATTCCCGTTTACCCCGAGACAGAGGGGCTGTCTTCTCGCTGGTTAAGATTTATCATAAAGCCGATTTTGGCAAAATTAAAAAACGAAATTCCCGAAAGCTTGCCGGAAAAAATAAAAGAAAAAAATAATCTCCTGCAAATAAGAGAGGCTATCTGGCAGATTCATTTTCCGGATTCTTTGGAAAAAGCAGAAAAAGCCAAAAAAAGATTTGCTTTTGAAGAATTGTTTGAGCTTTCCATTTTTGTTTTAAGAGAAAGAATGAAATTGGCAAAAGAAAAAGCGCCGGCAATTCCCATGAACATCGAATTAATAAAAAAATTTATAGAAAGCTTGCCATTTAAACTGACCGACGCGCAGAAAAAATCCGCTTGGCAGATATTGAAAGATTTGGAAAAACCGCGGCCGATGAACCGACTTTTAGAAGGGGATGTGGGATCTGGAAAAACGGTTGTGGCGGCAATGGCCACGTTAAACGTGGCTGCGGCGGGCCATCAAACTGCTTTCCTCGCGCCGACTGAAATTCTGTCAAAACAACATTTCAAAACTATAAATGAAGTTCTGAAAAATTTTAATTTAAATATCGGATTGTTAACCGGCAAAGAAAGTTATTACGGGGACGAAAAAATCGAAAGAAAAAAACTCTTGGAAAAAATTAAAGGCGGCGAGGCAGATATACTGATTGGCACTCACGCCATCATCCAAGACACGGACCTTTTAACTCCCCAAAAAACTCCTGTCCAGTTTAATAATTTAGCTTTGGTTATTATTGATGAACAGCATCGTTTTGGAGTGGAACAAAGAGCCCGCCTTTGCCGAGGCTCCGGAGAGCAAGCCAAACTCATCCCGCATCTTTTGTCTATGACTGCCACCCCTATCCCTCGCACCCTGTCTTTGACCGTTTACGGAAACCTCGATTTGTCGGTTATTGATGAATTGCCAAAAGGCAGAAGAAAAATAATTACAAAAATAATCCAGCCCAAAGAAAAAAAAGCGACTTATGAATTTATAAGAGAACAGGTAAAAGACGGGAGACAGGCATTTGTTATTTGCCCAAGGATTGACCCCCCAAAATCTCCTGCGGAGAATTTAGGCGGGCAGGACCTCCTTTTAGACGCAAGAAGTTTGTCTTGGATGGATGTAAAAGCGGTAAAACAGGAATATAAAAAACTAACTGAAGAAATTTTTCCTGATTTAAAAATTGGCATGCTCCACGGAAAAATGAAGTCGCAGGAAAAGGAAAATGCAATGACAGAATTCAAGGAAAAAATAATTGATATTTTGGTTTCCACTTCCGTTGTAGAAGTCGGAGTGGATATCCCCAACGCCTCGGTCATGATGATAGAGGGTTCGGAAAAATTCGGCTTGGCCCAGCTCCACCAGTTCCGGGGCAGGGTGGGACGCTCTGATTTTCAATCTTATTGTTTCTTGTTTGTGGATACGCCGGGCATTGTTTATAACAGAAGATTGCGAGCGCTTATTACTTGCGACAACGGCTTTGAGCTGGCGGAAAAAGATTTGGCGATAAGAGGCCCCGGGGATTTTACGGGACAAAGGCAATGGGGAATTCCGGATTTAGCTATGGCTTCGCTTTCAGATACCATTCTGGTTTCAAGAGCGAGAAATGATGCAAAGGAAATTTTACAAAAAGACCCCGAACTAAAAAAATATCCCTTGCTAAGGGAAAATTTAGAAACCTTTCAAAAAAGAATTCACTTGGAATAAATAAATTATTTTTTGAGTAAGCTTATGAAATCGTCTCTAGATAACTCCGCGTCTCTTAATAACTTTCTTAAAAGCCCTTTTCCTAAAACTTTATGATTTGGGACAGTTAAGGGTCCTTTACTCTGGTGATGCAAACGAATATGGCTACCTTTCTGTTTAACAATTCGGTAGCCTATCTTAGTAAATATTTTAACAGCTGTTTCTCCGGAAATTAAAGATAATTTTGGCACAAATTAAAGGGTAATATTATGGAGACTCAACTCTTTTGGTTTGTAGGATTTAAGAATCTCTTGGTTTTCTTTTTCTTCCAAACAAATTTCGATAACCTCTCTAATGTTTTCCAGCGCCTCATCTAAGGTTTTCCCTTGAGTATAGCAACCCCTAAATAATAGGCATTCAACCACATAAAATCCATCTTCGTCTTTTTCGACAATAAGAGGAAATTGACGATTTCTAATTTTAGTTAGAAAAGCTTTAGTCATACATTTTTATTTTACTAAAATAAATTTGTGATGTCAAATTTTTGGAGGGACATCGCAAAAAGATCCCAAGCTAAAAAAATATCCTCCTTCTTCTGGCAAGTATCGGGGAATTTAAAAAGAGGATGCGCTTGGAATAACTGCGGCCCCAAGGGGAGTCGAACCCCTCTTTTTTCCGTGAAAGGGAAGTGTCCTAACCAATAGACGATGGGGCCCTATACATAAATTTTTTTGAAAATTTGTGTCGGGCTCGGCAGAATCTTACAGGTTCTGCATGGAGCCAATTACAATCGCATTTTATCTTGAAATATGATAATTGTAAAGAATGATTATCTTGGCTATTGAAACGTCTTGCGACGACACAGCTATCGCGATTGTGGAAATAAAAGGGCAAAAAAACCCGCGTTTTAGTATTTTGTCTAATATTGTTTCTTCTCAAGTGAAACTCCATGCAAAATATGGAGGAGTCTATCCTTCACTGGCAAAAAGAGAGCATCAAAAAAACCTGCCAATTGTTTTAAAAAAAGCCCTTCGACTTGCTTCGCTCAAACGCAAAAATCTGAAAATAGACTTGATCGCGGTGACGAACGGGCCCGGATTGGAACCCTGTTTGTGGACAGGAATTAATTTTGCGAAAGAACTCTCTAAAAAAATGCGGCTTCCGTTAATCCCTGTAAACCATATTGAGGCGCATATACTCGCCAACCTAATTGGGAGGCCGGCCCTCGTTGTTGGTTTATCCACAGAGCCGGCGATTTGTTTAATTGTTTCCGGCGGCCATACGCAAATTATCTTAATGAAAGGCAAAGCGAAGAGAACGCAGTTCTCTTCTTTAATTCATCCCGCTTCGCGGGAATCATTTGGAAATTATAAAATTATTGGGGAAACAAGAGATGACGCTGCCGGTGAATGCTTTGATAAAACAGCGCGTATTTTAGGGCTAAGTTATCCCGGCGGGCCTGCTATTGCCAAAGCAGCGGCAAAATCTGCTCGGGAAATTATCCATCGAGTCCGCCCCGGGCGGACGAAGATGAAGATGAGGACGCAGTCCTCATCGCCCATAGACATTTCCTTACCGAGGCCCATGATACATCAAAAAAATTATGATTTTAGTTTTTCGGGATTAAAAACCGCAGTTTTATATCAAGTAAATAAAAAATATGGCAAAGCCCTCCTTCGTCCCGCTAAAAGCGGGACTACGGAAGGGCGACAATATATAAAACAAATGTGTGTCGAAATCCAGCAATCCATTATTGATGTTTTGATTCGTAAAACAATCAAAGCAACTAAGGATTATGGGGCAAAAACTATAATCTTGGGCGGAGGCGTTACCGCTAATAATGAGCTGCGAAAGCAATTTCAAAAAGCCTGCTTTTCATCCGGTTTTAATCTTTTTGTTCCTCCAAAAAATTTAAGCGCTGACAACGCGGCAATGATAGCAGTAACGGGATATTTTCGATCTTTGCGCAAGAAATCAAAAAAGGCAGTAGGGGCAGATGCCAATCTTCAAATAGGATAGGCGATGAGGACTGCGTCCTCATCTTCAGCTACCCGAGCCCGCAGGCGGAGGGTGGAAAAGAAGATTTATCTTCTTTGACTCACTTTCGCTATGCGAAAGTTCGGTATATAATAATTTTGCATGAACCTATCCACAATCTACGAACCAAAACAAGTTGAAGACAAAATCTATCAACTCTGGGAAAGGAGCGGTTTTTTTAATCCGGACAAACTGTCAAAGACCGCGAAAAAACCTTTTACAATTATAATGCCTCCAACAAATGCCAATGGCTCTTTACACGCCGGCCACGGCTTGGTTTTAACCATTGAAGATATTATGGTCCGCTATAAAAGAATGCGAGGATTTAAGACTTTATGGCTGCCTGGATTGGACCATGCGGGTTTTGAAACGCAGGTTGTCTATGAAAAAAAAATGGAAAAGGAAGGCAGGCCCCGATTCAAAATGGCGCCGGAAGAACTCTATAAAGAAATTTTGGAATTTACGCTGGAAAACAAGAAAAATATTGAAAATCAAACGCGAAAAATAGGAGCATCTTGCGATTGGTCAAGAGAAAAATTTACGCTTGATTCAGATATTGTCAAAACAGTTCATAATACATTTAAAAAACTTTTTGATGATAATCTGGTTTATCGGGGTAAAAAAATAATAAATTGGTGTCCCAAACATCAAACATCGCTTTCCGACTTAGAAATTACAGACAAGGAACAAATAGATAAGCTTTATTATCTCAAATACGGGCCATTTATTATTACTACGGCCAGACCGGAAACTAAATTTGGAGACAAGTATGTGGTTATGCATCCGAAAGATAAAAGATATAAGGAATACAAAGAAGGGCAAAAAATAAAATTAGAGTGGATTAACGGTCAGGTCACAGCTACCGTAATAAAAGATACGGCTATAGATATGGCTTTCGGAACCGGCGTTATGACAATCACCCCTTGGCATGACGCCGTTGATTTTGATATCGCGGAAAGGCATAACTTGGAAAAAGAACAAATTATAGATTTTCAGGGGCGGCTTCTGCCGATTGCGAAAGAATTTACCGGAATAAAAATTGCGGAAGCCAGGCCTAAAATTATAGAAAAATTGAAATCGAAAGGATTGGTGGAAAAAATTGAAGATGACTATAAGCACATTGTGAAAACTTGCTACAAGTGCGCAACGGTTATTGAACCCCAAATTAAAAACCAGTGGTTTGTCAAAATGAAACTTCTGGCCGAGCCAGCCATAAAAGCCATTGAGAAAGATGAAATTTTATTCATCCCAAAGCATTACAAGAAAATTTCCCTCCACTGGTTAAAAAATATCATTGATTGGAATATTTCCAGACAAATAGTGTGGGGCATACCGATTCCGGCTAAAATTTGCGAAAAATGCCAGGAAGCGGTTGTTGATATAGGCGATGAAGCTGAAGCTTCATCTTCACCCTTCGCTAACGCTCGGGTAATTGTTGATATGGGCAATGAAGCTAAAAAATGCAAAAAATGCGGCGGAGAGTTAAGAAAAGAAACAGACACTTTTGACACTTGGTTTTCTTCCGGACAATGGCCCTTTGCCAGCCTGGGATACCCCAATTCTCAAGATTATAAAACATTTTATCCCACAGATGTTATGGAAACTGCGGGAGAAATAATTTTTTTCTGGGTGGTAAGAATGATTATGCTGGGACTATACATAACAAAAAAAAATCCGTTTAAAAATGTCTATCTGCACGGATTGGTTTTAGACGCTCAAGGAAATAAAATGAGCAAAAGCCGGGGAAATGTTATAAATCCCTTAGAGCTTACCGATAAATACGGGACGGATGCTTTTAGAATGGGCTTGATTATCGGCAACACTCCGGGCACTTCCTTGGCGTTAGACGAAAACAGAATACGCGGCTATCGCAATTTTGCCAACAAAATATGGAATGCAGGCAGGTTTGTTATTGCGAATACCGGCGGCTGTAATATCAGAAAAAAACCCAGCCTTCAAAAAAGAGACGCTAAACACTTAGCAGAATTAAATAAATTAGTTGCCGATGTTACTCAAAATATGGATGATTTTAAATTTTATATTGCAGCCGAAAAATTATACCACTATTTCTGGCACACTTTTGCCGATAAAATTATTGAAGAAAAGAAAGAAAGCTTAAAAAGCAATGATCGGAAAATAAAATCTTCGGCAGAATGGCTTCTGCTTGAAATCTATGCAACCTGCCTGCAGCTGCTTCACCCTTTTATGCCCTTTATCACGGAAGAAATATACACGAATTTTCTCCCCAATTGGCCGGAAAAAAAATTACTCATAGTGGAAAATTGGCCCTATACAAAAACTTTAAAATAAAGTTTTTGTCGGGCTCGACAAAATTCTAAAAGAATTTCGTATAGAGCCTTAATGGTATGTCTTATCCTCTTTACATAATTTTTGGAGTTCTTCCCAGTATTGTCTGGCTTTTGTTTTATCTTCGCAGAGACACTCATCCTGAATCTAATAAAATGATATTGAAAATTTTCTTTTACGGAATGATAGCGGCCCTTCCTGCCATTTTACTTGAACTGGGTATCAGTGATGTAATTTCGGGATTTAACTTCTCTACGTCCGTAACTGCAATACTAACCATTTTTATCGCGGTCGCTTTCACGGAAGAACTTTTAAAGTATCTGGTCGTGAGCGGGAAAGTACTGAAAAGCTCGGAATTAGACGAACCCATAGACATAATGCTCTATATGATTATCGCCGCCTTGGGCTTTGCCGCTTCAGAAAATATTTTAATTATGTTTTCTATGGGGCCCGCTTTTTTATTAAACCAAACTTTTTCAACAAGCGTTTTTAGATTTTTAGGAGCCACTCTTCTTCACACCTTGTCTTCCGGGCTGCTCGGATTTTTTCTCGCTATTTCTGTTTGCAAAAATAGGGGGGGCTGGAAGATTTTTCTTTTAGGGTTAGCACTCGCTGTTTTCTTGCACGGATTATATAATTTCGCTATTATAGAACTTGAGGGCGATTTAGTTTGGCAAATTCCCTCTTTAATACTTTTCGGTCTGGCTATTTTTACTACTTTTAGCATCAGAAAATTAAAACAACTAAAAAGCGTTTGTAAGATGTAACAATTAACATCCCTCATCGGAATGTGGTCGGGGATATTACGAATATCTTCGGTCAGTTTCCCTCGGTTGACACGCAGTCGGCAGAAATGGCAAGATAAAATTTATTTTCGGCCGCTGCTATATCTCGTCCCGCACCCGAGCCACAGCGAAGGGTAGAGAAGAACGAACGTTCTTCGATCAGCATTACATTATAAGATAGTTCATAGCGAGATGTGGGCGGGACTGCGATATGTCCACCTCGGAAAACCGCCCTAAGATATTCGTAGCAATTAACTTTGTATTACCACTATGACTTCTTTTTTCGAAAAATTAAAAAAGGGCATGAGCATAAAAGAACCGCTGGAAGAAATGGAAGAAACGAAAGAGGATATTAAAAAATCTTCGGCAAAAAAACCAGCTGTTAAAAATAAAGCCAAAGAGGAAAAAGCCGCTTCCGCCAAAGCTTCAGCGAGCCAAGGAAAAGAAAAGAAATTAGATATAAAAACTATATCCATTGAAATAAAAAGCGAGCCTTCCGAAAATCCGCCCCCGGTTATTGCCAAAGAACCCCTCCTTGAACCAGCTCCTCTTGATATCGCGGATAGTTTGGAAAAGAAGCCCGCCTTCGTTAAAACTACGGCGGGTAAAGAAAATTGGTTTGAACAGGAAGGCGAACTGGCAATTGATGTTTATCAAACAGAGCAGGATTTAGTTATTCAGTCGGCAGTCGCGGGAATCAATCCTGAAAACATAGATATCGCAATGGAAAAAGACACGGTTACTATCAAAGGATTTAGAAAAAACCCGATTGATGAAAAGGGCGATTATTTTACCCAAGAATGTTTCTGGGGACATTTTAAAAGAGAAATAATTCTGCCCGTTGAAGTTGATCCGGGCTTTGCCGAGGCCGTAATGAAAGAAGGCGTTTTAACAATCAGATTGCCTAAAATTTTAAGAGAAAAAAAACAAGTGATCAAAGTTAAGTCTTAACTAAAAGGTGCGGACGGTGGGAGTCGAACCCACAAACCTTTCGGCATAGGATCCTAAATCCTACGTGTTTACCGGTTTCACCACGTCCGCCTGCCTTTTTAGCATTTTATCTTTTTCTCCAAAAAAAACAACCCCATTATAAAAATAGATGGGGCTGCTTTTATAATTCAAGAAGAATTTTTTCAAGCAGTAGGCTACGAGGACTACGTCCTCGTCTTTAGCCTTCGTTCCGTACCCGAGTTCCGTGAAACGGGACGAAGGGTGAAGAAGAACGAAAGTTCTTCGCAAAATGGGACTCGCTAGTCGATGAAATAAATTTCATCTCCAGCTTCGTCCCGCTTTCAGCGGGACTCGCTAGCTGATTATATATTTCACAATAGGCGGAATAGCTTTGGATAAAAATGCCGCCGCCAATCCAATCGCCGCATACAATATATAATCTCTTCCTGTCTTTGTCTTTTCAGGACTGCCAGCCGAAGTCAAGAATTGGAAAGCGCCCATAAGCACAAATATCCCGGCAATAGCTATAAGAAGCACAAATATCCAATCCATGATATTGTAAATCGTGTTGAGAACGCAGCAAATACCGCACGCACCTGTAGTATAAGGGCAGACGCCGCCCACGCCCGGGCAATCAGTCCCCATGCCCACATCTTTTTTCATAGTGCAGCCGGTTGGAATTGCGTCAGCGGCTAAAGCCAACGCCGGCACAACTAAAACAGATAAAAAGCTGATTATAACCAGCGCTGGCAAAAGTTTTTTTATCATAAATTAATGTTATTAGACGATGAGGACTACATCCTCATCTTCACCTTCGTTCTGCTTCGCAGGACTTGGTCGATGAGGACTGCGTCCTCATCTTTAACTTCGTCCCGCTTCGCGGGACTCGTTTTCCGACCTTTCTCCCCACCACTTTTTATACTTTCAAAAAGCTGTGAGGCATTTTTTTAACTATTATATTCACGTTAAGCTCAAAACCTGTTTTATTATAGCAACAAGCCCTTTTGAAAGCAAGATAATCGCAAACCCAATCGCCGTGTATAAAAATATGTCCTGGGCGGTTTTAATTTTCTTCGGATCCCCGGCAGAAGTGAGGTAGTAGAAAGCGCCGACAAGAATCATTAATGGCGTTATTGCTAAAGCAATGTAAAAAATAAAATTGATGACCGACTCAATGATATCTTCAAAACTTTGAGCGCACAACGGATTCTGAATACAAATTGCTCCGGGGGGGCAAACAGAGTCTTTGTCTGCGCATGAAGTAATAAAGGGGGGGGGATCAATATCAATGGCTCCGATGGCTGATCCTCCAGACAAAAGCATCGCGCCGGCTAAAAAAAATATTGGAATAAATAAGGAAAATTTTGCCATAGAATAAATTACTTTTATTTTACCAAAATTAAAGCCCAATGATAAGGGCTGGCTTCAAACTCCTTTTCAATTTTCAGTTGAAGGTCTTTAGCCATTTCTTTTACTTCTTCCGGCTGAACCCTGCCTTCTTTTGGCCCCAAAGAAACATCTTTTTTCCAGTCAACAACCAAAATTTTTCCTCCGGGCTTTAAAATTCTTTTCCCTTCTTCAAGCGCTCTTTTTTTATCTTCTATTTGGAATAAAAGATTAGTCATTAAAACCAAGCCGCAAGTTCCGTCAAAAATATCCACTCCGGTTTCCACATCAGCCAAAATTATTTCAACGTTGCTTATTTTTTCTAGCCTCATTTTCGCTTGCAAAGAAGAAAGCGGCTCCTCCAAAACATCTATGGCAAAAACCTTCCCTTCCTCCAATATTTTTGCCAGAGGAATAACCCAGCCGCCAGAACCCGAACCAAAATCAGCGGCTGTCATATCTTTTTCCAGCCCCAACTGATTAAGAACTTTTTCAGGATTGAGAAAACCTTCCATAACTCATTTAAACATTTAAACATATAAACATATAAACAATGCTTAAGTACTCATATGTTAAAATGTTAAAATGTTAAAATGTTTATATGCACGTTGCCGAAGCAACTTTGTCTCCGGGGTCTAACCGCATTATTCTTACCCCCTGCGTTGAACGGGAAAGTTTTGCAATCTGGGAAATCTGGGTCCTGATTACCTGTCCCTTTTGGGAAATAACAATTAAATCCTCTTCATCTCCGCTCAAGACAAAAGAAGCAATCAAGTCCCCTGTTTTTGGCGTAATGTTGGCTGTTTTAATTCCAGCCCCTCCTCTCCCCTGCATTCTGTATTCTTTCAAATCCGTTCTCTTGCCGTATCCATTTTCCGTCACTACTAACAGATATTCATTTCCTTTTTGAATTTTATCTTTTAGACCTCCTCCTTTGGACTTTATAATCCCGGCTTTAATCACCCTGTCTCCGCTTTTCAACCTGATACCTCTTACCCCAGAGGCCTGTCTCCCCATTTCTCTTATGTCTTTTTCCTTAAAATGAATGGATATTCCTTTTTTGGTGACTATAATTATTTCATCCTGACCGGTGCTTTTGCACGCCTCTTTCAATGAGTCGCCTTTTTTTAAAGTAATGGCTATCAAACCCGACCTTCTGACGTTTTCAAATTCCGTTAAAGCAGTTTTTTTAATTATACCATCTTGAGTTACCATCACTAAATACTTTATCCCCAAGTCAATATCTTCTTTGCTCAAAGGAAACAAAGACAAAACTTTGTCTTGGGGAGAAATTTCAAGAAAATTCAAAAGGCCCCGGCCTCTCGCCACCCGGGTTCCTTCTGGAATTTCAAAAACCTGGGTCCTAAACGCCTTTCCCGAATCTGTGAAAAATAATAAAAAGTCGTGGGTGTTGGCAGAAAGAAAATGTTCAACAATATCATCCTGCAAAGTTTTCATACCCATAATGCCCTTACCCCCTCTTTTCTGGATTTTATAAGTTTTGGGATTAATTCTTTTAATATAACCGCCTTGGGTCAAAGTAATGATGGTTTCTTCTTTCGGAACCAAATCCTCTTCGGCGATTTCCCCCAATTTTTGAATATGCACTTTTGTTTTCCTTGCGTCGCCGAAATTCTCTTTTAAAAAGACCAGCTCTTTTTTGATTATTTCTTTTATTTTTTGGGGACTCGCCAGAATTGCAACAAGCTCCTTAATTTTTGCCTGGATTTGTTTTAGCTCGTCTTCAATTTTTTTTATTTCCAATTTGGCCAAAGCTGCCAATTTTGTTTCCAAAATAGCGTTTGCCTGAATTTTGGTAAGTCGGAATCTCTGCATTAAATTCTTTTCAGCGTCTTCTCTGTTGTTGGAATTCTTGATTATTTTTATTACAGCGTCTATGTTGCCAAGGCATTTGTGGAGCCCCTCTAAAATATGGGCTCTTTCTTTGGCTTTTTCCAAATCGTATTTTGTCCCCCGGGTGACTATTTCTTCTCTGTGCGAAAGGAAATAATTTAAAATCTCCGCCAAATTAAGAACTCTTGGCTGTATGCCGTCAACCAAGGCCAATAAATTCATATGGAAGGTCTTCTGCAGGTCGGTAAATTTATACAAAAAATTCAGGACCTTCTGGGGATAAGCCTCTCGGGAAAGCTCAATGACAATTCTCATTCCTTCTTTGTCGGATTCATCCCTGATGTCTTTTATTCCTTCAATCTTTTTTTCCGAAACCAAAGCCGCTAACCGTTCAATCAAAGTTGATTTCTGAACCTGAAAAGGAATTTCAGAAATAATAATCCGCTGGCGACTCGTTGTTTCGTGTTCTTCTATTTCGGCTTTCCCTCTTACAACAATGGGTCCTTTGCCTTGGGAGTAGGCCTGAATTATTTCTTTTTGGTCAAAAATGTGGCCTCCTGTGGGAAAATCGGGACCCTGGATGAATTTAAAACAATCTTCCGTGTCGGCTTTAGGATTGTCAATTAAATAAACTAAAGCGTCGCAAACCTCGGAAAGATTATGAGTGGGAATGTTTGTCGCCATACCGACGGCAATCCCCAGAGAGCCGTTTAATAATAATTGCGGAACCGGAGATGGCAGAACTGTGGGCTCCTTTCTGGTGCCGTCGTAATTATCAACCAAATCAACCGTATTCTTTTCAATATCTTCGAGCATTTTCTCGCCGATTTTTGATAACCGCGCTTCGGTATTGTGATTTATGAATCCGTTTGCCACGAAAGAATGGCAAGAACTATCCACTCGTAAGGAATATACTCGTTCTGATTCTCGTTTCTGAATTGAAATAATTTGATCAAATAAATAATTATTATCGAGAAACGATCTAATAAGATCTAAATCTGTTTTGTCTAATATCTTTTCTAACTTTTTGTAATATTTTTGAAGCTTGGGATACCTATCTAAATTATGCATTAAAATCCAATGTTTCTTGCTCCAATTTATATTCTCGTCAGCCGCATATTTTTTTCTTAAATATTGAGAAAGGAAAGGAATAAAATCGGTTTTTGCCATTACTTTACCGTCAGAATTAACCCGGGAAAATTCAACAAGTTTTTCCTTTTTTATTTTAGTCAAAAACCCAATTTTTTCCCTGAAGATATTCAAATTATTAAATCCTCGAATAAGCAACTTAAATTCACCCCTTCTCAGATTGCGGCTTATGGAAGAAACTATCCCAAATCTTAATAAAATAGTCTGAATTTCTTTTATCAATCCCTCGCTTGAAGATGACCCCTCAATCCAATAAGAATTGACGTTTCTAAATACCCCGCCGTCGCCTTCAAAATACCCTTTTAAAAATTCCCCGACCGACTTTTTAGTGGAATGGAATATCTGTTCAGGCACTCTTTTTTCCTGCGAAGCAACTCCCTTCAATCCTAAATTTTCAAAAAATTCTACCAGATATTTAGAACAAATTTCAAAAGATAAAAATTCTTTTTTACCATAACCAACTGGCTTTCTTTTCAACTCATAAAGCGGGCATTCGGGAAATAATTTCTTAAATTTTCCCCTGAATTCATCATTAAATTCCTTACTCGTGTTGCAAAAACCTATTTTGTAATTTCCTTGCTGTTTGCCCCGAGAAACATACCCCTCAGCTAAAATAACTCCTAAAAGGAATGCTAAATCTGGCGTCATCTGAGAAGGCAATTTATATATTTTAGGGTGCGAGTTCTTGTTTTTTTTGTCACTTATTGGATGACATTTCTTCAAGTCGGGCTCTTTGTTTGGCCATAGTGCCTCACTTCTATCGATAACGGCGTACTCTCCTTTTTTAATTTTCTCCAAAAGTTTCCATTTAAAAATGGGCTTCCCTTGCGAGTCTTTTGTCAAAGTTAAAATAGGATGGTTGTATGTGCCCCTTAAACTATAATTTCTAAAAGTTTTAATCTCTAAAACAGGATGTATCCCCGAATCAAACCATTTTGAGACTGGATTTATTTTTTTGCCAAAAGATAATACTTCTAAGGATATGTCCTCCTTGTCCGAAATTGTATTAATTTTTTCTACGCAACGATTGGTAACCGCCAAAGAATCGCCAGCGATGCAATATCGCATAGCGGCAAATTCTGAAGGATCGTCGATCGAGTTGTGAACAAAAATTCCAGCGGCCAAAGAAAAATTGTGCCAAGGATCAACGGTCAGATCATAAACATCTTCTCTCTTCTTAAGAACTTTCTTTCCAACCACTTTGTGATTATAGTTATTTTGATATAATAAATTTGCCGTGGGCGGCGGGCAGTCCTGGTTCTCGGGTTGTCGCCAAGAAACCAACGGGTGCAATTCCCGTGCCGTCCACGGCTTTTTTTTATTTAGGATTACTTTCCCAATAGCTCTTGACAAGCTCTCTTGGCTTGTTATAATTGAATTAGGTGACAACTTGAGAATAACAGTACTATCCGCGGTTTCCAAAGAATCCGCTTGAAAGGCGGGTTTTTTGTTTGGAAAAATCTCTAGCAACGGCATCAAAGAATCTTTACACCTTAAATCTTGAGCCTGCTTATAACTTCCATCTCTCATCATAAAACGATGATTCAAAGTACACCTTATTTTTTCATTATTATCTAATGTTATCTCTATTATTCTTTCATTTTTTCTTGTTAATCGTGGATTTTTAATTGTAGCGATTTCTGTTTTTTGAGCTTGATGATTAAAAGAAAATGTCCAATGTTTTTTACCTTCTTGCTGTTCTTTTATTAATTCTTCGAAACTCAAATTTCTCCCGTCGCAAAGCTGAACTTTTGTATCTTTGGTAAAACACCCCCAGTTTCCTTGACCATCAATCAATGGATAACGCAAAGAAAAATCTTGCGCCATCCTTGCTAAGGAGTCGTAGATTGCCATATCGCCGTGAGGATGCAGTTTCCCCATAGTCTCCCCAACGACCGTTGCCGATTTTCTAAATTTAGCAGAATGGCTTAATCCCATCTCGCCCATTGTGTAAATAATCCGGCGGTGAACCGGCTTTAACCCGTCCCTTACGTCGGGCAGGGCCCTGGAAACAATCACCGACATTGCGTAATCAATATATGACTCCTTCATTTCTTCGGTGATTTCTCTCGGCTGGACTTTACCGATTTCCATATTTTGTTTTGGAGAATCCTGTTTCATGGTTCTTTTCGCCTATTATTTTAACTCTTTGACTTCATTGTTGGGCGGGGCGATGAGAATCTTATTCTCATCTTCCCTTCACCTTCATCCCTCACCCTTATTGTGACTCGGGCGCGGGATTCGGTTTTTGAAAATCTACCGGCTGGAAGTTTTTTATTTTTTTCTGAAAATTCCCAGCCCAGATAATTAACAAAAAAATGGCGACAACAACCACTATAGTCCAAAGGATTATCTTTTTTTTTACCACCGGCAGATTTTGAAGCTTTTCTAAAAATGACATCTAAGGAGTTAAGACAATTATTTTTGCTTCTTCCTGTAAAATATCTTTTTTCTTTATGGAAAACTTGGACAGGGGCTCCACCCTTTTAATTCCCATTGCCTTCAAAAATTTATCAACATCATCTAACTTTTCTTTTAACTTCGGGAGCTGATAGTGCATTGGAATTATGATGGGGGGCTCAATCTGGGACATAACCCTTACTGCTTCTTTGGCTGAAATAGTATATACGCCGCCAACTGGAATGATGAGAATATCTACTTCGCCAATTTTCTCCAGCTGATCTTCGCTCAATTCCTTCTGGCCAAAGTCGCCAAGGTGGCAAAGCCTGATACCTTCAGCCTCAATAGTATAAATAGTATTCTCTCCCCTCTCTTTACCCAAAACCTCATCATGAGAAGAAGGAATACCTTGAACGAAAACTCCTTTTATCTCGTATTCGCCCGGCCCTGCAATTAAAAAAGGTTTACCGAAAACCGCTTTTACATTATTGTGGTCGCGGTGATTATGAGAAATACATAAAATCTCGGCTTCAAGCTTTGGAAGCTTTAATCCGATTGTCTCGTCGTAAGGATCGGTGATGATATTAACGTTGTTGCCTTTTCCCTGGCCAGACGTTATTTGGAAACAAGATTGCCCGTACCAAATGATGTTCATGAAAACATATTAACATTTTAGCATCTTAACATATTAACATATTAACATTTTAACATTGTTCAGTTGTTCAGATGTTCAGATGTTCAGATGTTCAGATGTTTAAATGATTTTATCACAGCCCTTGCAAGAACTCAAGAATTAGTATACATTGTATCTACATGAAAGACATTTTGGAAAAAATTGATTTATTAAAACCCTTGCAGATTGGCAAAATTATTGAAGGAAAAATCGTGGCAAAGGCAAAATCTGCCGTTTTTTTGGATTTGGGGCCTTTGGGAACCGGTATAATCTACGGAAGAGAATTTCAAGAATCCCGGAATGAATTAAAAAAATTCAAAATCGGAGAAGTTGTTTTTACTAAGGTTGTAGACCTTGAAAACGAGGAGGGCTACACAGAACTTTCTCTTAGTCAGGCCTCCAGCGAGTTAAATTGGGTTTGGCTCCAACAAAAAAAAGAAAGCGGAGAATTAATTAAAATCAAGATTTTAGGAGCTAATAAAGGAGGCCTTCTGGCAGAGGTTTCGGGAATTCCAGGATTTTTGCCTGTTTCCCAGCTACTGCCGGAAAACTATCCAAGAATTGAGGGAAAAGACATATCTAAAATCACAAAAGAACTCCAAAAATTCATTGGCAAAGAAATGGAGGTGAAAATTTTTGACCTTGACCAAGGGCAGGCAAAGCTCATCCTTTCTGAAAAAGCGAAAGAAAATGAAAGAATAAGAGAAATTTTAAACAATTATAAAGTTGGAGACGAGGTTGAAGGAGAAATTACCGGCATCACTGACTTTGGAGTATTTATAAAATTCTCCCCGTCTGCCACCTCAACAGATACTTTGGAAGGCCTAATTCATATATCCGAACTCGATTGGCAACTAATTGAAGATCCGGCCGATATTGTAAAAACAGGAGAAAAAGTTCGCGCAAAGATTATTTCTATTATAAACGACAAAGTGTCTTTATCTTTGAAGGCCTTAAAAAAAGACCCATGGGAAGAAATTGAAAAAGAATACAAAAAGGGGGATATTATTGAGGGAACGGCAACAAAGTTTAACCCTTTTGGCGCTTTTATCCAGTTAACTCCCAAAATCCAAGGACTTTGCCATATTTCAGAATTCGGGACCAAAACAAAAATGGAATCTACCCTGGAAATAGGAAAAAAATACAAATTCCAGATTTTATCTCTTGAACCAAAAGAACATAAGATGAGTTTAAAATTGGCAGAATAGGCGACGCGGACTGCGTCCGCTTCTTTAACCTTCGCTTCGCTCGGTTGACAGGTTCTTTGTTTTGATATATATTAAGCAAAGTAGCTCTTTATATTTTCTACCGCAAAAAAGTTGCTGTGGAGGAAAGATGTTCTGGAAAAAAAGAAAGAAAAGGGTAAATAAAATTATCTGGGTAATTGATATTGAAAATCTTATTTTTAACGCAAAAATAGGAATGCCGCCAGAAAGATACTCGTTTGAAGAAGGATTTAATAAAATTATAGAGCTTCTTACCGAAGAAATCGGAGAAATTATCGGAATTTTTGCCTTTGTGCCCACTGACAGAGCTTTACTTTGGGGTAGAGAAATTGATAAATTAGGATTTAACATTATCCTTTGTCCTAAAGTAAAAAGTAAGCAAGGCGAAGACAAAGATACTACCGATGATAAATTAATTGAATTGACAGAATGGTTTATAGATAACGTCCGCGGCATAACCCATCTTTGTCTTGGCAGCGGCGACAAGGATTTCAGCCCGTTGCTAAGAAAAGCGGCGCTAAAAGGACTGAAGAGAGTTGTTGTTGCCGGAGACATAAGATCTCTTTCCTCTGACCTTATCAGGTTAACCAGCGCAAAGCCCGGCGGCGGCAAGATGGTTTATTTGTTTACGCCAATTTCAGAATGAATATCTGAAATACTTGCATATTGCCAACAGAGCGGCAGATTATTTCTGCTGCTTTTTATTTAAAAACAAAATAAAACTTTCTTCACTCTTTGGTAGACGAAGAGAGCTGCGCTCTCTTCTTTACCTTCGCTTTTGCTACGCAAAAGCTCGGGTGCTTGACCCCGTAGTGAATTTCAAATGATAATTTCTTTGAAATTTTCATTCTGCCCCGCAGGGGCTTTGAAATTCTACTACGGGGCTTGACAAATAATATTGCTTTGATATAATACGGCCAGTTCGCTACAATTCGCTACGGGTCAAAATTAAAAGGAGAGGCAAGATGCCAAAACCAAAGAAAGGGACCACATTGACCACGTTTAACCAGCTAGAAACGGCTATCTCAAGCTTTCCTCAGGCTGTTGCGGCCACCGACGACGAAATCAGCAAGCCCGGCAACGGCGATGATGGGAGGACCAATCAAGCCATCGACATCCCAGCGCCGCCCGAGCTTCCCGCAATTGAGAACTTAGACTACGAAGCTGAGGCCGCGAAGATGAGGAGCGGTCGTGTCACGACCGCGAGAGTGGTTGAAAGCTGTTTAGGAGAGCTGGATAAGCTCTCCCATTTAACAACCGAAGAGGCTCGCTATTTGGCGGCGCAGAAAGTGGCGGCGCTGACAGTCGCCCTTTCAGGGTGCCTGACGCACGGCTTCCCTCCATTCAGGAGGGCTGCATGGGTCGCTCTTCTGCGATATGAGTTTTCTCGAAGTCTCTCTACTAAAGAGGAGGTGGAGAGATTACTCGGAAAGCTCATCAGCGAGGAACGGCTAGCCCCCTGCGCCGTTGGTGTCTATGTCAATCGGATCGAGGCCTACGGAATGGCCTACGCGGTTCATTCCACTTCTCTCTGTGAGGAAGCGGATATCGCTGAAATCAAGCAAGCACTGGACGGTTTGCTCAGCCGAGTCTACCAAGAAGTAGGCAAAGCTCGACAGGCCAAAGCCCAAGACTTGGCAAGACAGGCAACGATTTCTATGACAGAATTTCTGGCTGGAAATCCCGGCCGAGTCTATGTCGTTGTGCCTCCAGTAGAGGAGACCAACAGCAGAGACGGCCAGAGGTTCTGGAGGGCAGGAGGCGGTCTCCTGCTCGAGAGCAATGGTCAAGATGTCGCACCTCTAGGAGCAAGTGGCGGCATAGAGCTGGCAATCCAAGAGGCGATGAAACTCAGAGTGCATCTGAAGGTTTACACCTTGGATTGGGACATGGCACCCAAAGTGCCGGGGCTGGATCTGGAAAGGGGCAAGAAAGTCCAGTTGCTCTGGTATCTTATTGCCAGAGCGAAAGAAGCTGTCGTGAAAACGGCAGAAGCCCAAGTCAACCGCGCACAGTTGTCTGAAAGAGCAACCGTCAGCGCGGAAGAGTGGTTCTTGCGCCGAGAAGCCGGAGCTTGCTCCGTGAACTTCCCGGTGTGGGAAGTTAAAGACTCGGAGGGCAACACAACTCAACGAATCCGCGACCTGCTTTTGCTCCTTGAAAGGCAGACTGACGGAACGATTGCCGTCCGAGACATTCAATCTGCCAATCCCTTTAACGACATTTTCGCCTCTTGTATGGGCGAGTATGTTGTGACTGGAGAGAGGTACGAAGGAGTGCCCTATCCTCTAAGGGCAATCCTGCAAGCAGGGTATGGACTCACCCTACGAAGCGTTCAAGACGCCAAGAAAGCAGTCCAAATCAATCGCACGTAATAAACAGACCTTGTGGCGACGAGGACGAAGTCCTCGTCTTAAACTACCCGAATCGCAATGAAGGGTGGAGAAGAACGAAGTTCTTCGACTCGTTCCGCAAGGCGGGACTCGGTAGCGAAGTAGCGAAAAAAGGGGCCCGACACACAAAGCCGGGCCCTTTTAAATTGAAAGCCATAAAACTCGGTTTGAAATTTTTGTATTTATCTGTTATTCTAAAAATAGTAATTGGCGATGAAGTTTACCTTTTTCAAAGTTTGCCTTCATCTTCAAACTCATTCGGCTTCGCCGAATTAGTTTCAATGCGGAATTTAATCAAAAATATTGTTATCGTTCTTTTGCTTTTTCTGGTAATCTCGGGGGTTTTTACTTTGTTTTCAGAACCTTTCCAGAAAGAAAATAACTTATCTTTGACCCAGTTGGTAAGCGAAATCAATCAGGAAAAAATTAAGAAGAT
>JAUSLA010000037.1 GCA_030646565.1 bacterium | reverse complement strand
TCTTCCATTGTAGAACCGGTAGTGTAAACATCGTCAATCAAAAGAATTTTTTTTCCTCTGATTAGTTCGCTGTTTTTTACCAAAAATATGCCCTTTACATTTTCTTTTCTCGCTTCCCCGGCAAGCTCCATTTGTGGAGCTGTTTCTTTTGTTTTGACAAGGCAATTAGAAATTGAAGGAATCTTAAAAAATTCCGCCAGTTCTTTTCCTAATTCTTCTGATTGGTTATATCCGCGCCATTTCAACCGCTTTTTTGACAAGGGAATCGGAATAATAATATAATCTGTAAAATCGGGCTTATTATCAAGAAGTTGAAAATGAGATATAATTAAAGAAGCCAAAGTTGTTGCCAGTTCCTTGACAAAGGGTTCGTATTTGAAATGTCTGATTAAACTTTTTACTAAAGGATTTTGGTAAGAAAGAGGAATATATAAGTCAGCGATACCTCGGCCTGGAAAACTACGGTGAAAAGGCGAAATTTCAAGTAGGGCTTTGCAGTCTTCGCAAAGAAAATCTCCCTCTTTTTGGCAGTTGAGGCAGAATTTGGGGAAAAATAAATCAAGGAAAAACTTTTTTGTTTTTTTCCACGCGCTGGGCATAGCTCTTTCTTTTATGATATAGTATAATTAATAAATATCCCACATTTGTATTTTAACTATTATTATGTTTAATCCTTTTCAACTGCTGTTCCCCAGAAAATTTTTGGGCATAGACATCGGCACTTCTTATATTAAACTCGTGGAAATTTCCAAGTTTGGCTACAGAACAAAGTTAGAAAGTTACGGTTCTCTTTCCGCCTCAATCCTTTACGAAAAATCCTTCAGGACGTTTGAAAAAAGCACTCTTTTGCTTAATAGCAGAGATATCAGCAGGGCTATTTTGGCGATTATTGAAGAGGCTGGCATGAAAGCCAAGCTGGCAATTTTTTCCATACCGGACTTTTCCACTTTTTTTACAAACATTGAACTGCCTCCTATGACAAAAGAAGAATTGCCGGAAGCCGTTAGATTTGAAGCGAGACAGCATATTCCTCTTCCTCTAAACGAAGTAACTTTGGACTGGCAGATTATTGATGGAAAGCCGTCAAACCAAAAGAAAAATTCCCCGGCAAAATTAAAAGTCCTTTTAGCCGCCGTTCCCAATGAAGTTATTAATCAATACCGGGAAATCGCGAGAATTGCCCAACTGGAATTGTTTGCTTTGGAGGCAGAGGTTTTCGGCTTGATTCGCTCCTTGTCTGAAGAGGATGGTTTGGGCCCTTATGCCATAATAGATATCGGAGCCCAAAGCACGACTTGCAACATCGTTGACAAAAAAATACTTCAAATATCGCATAGTTTTGATATGGGGGGAAATGAGTTTACAAAAGTTCTTTCCAAGGGACTAAACATTGACGAGCGAAAAGCAAATGAACTTGAAAAAAAATACGGACTTCTGCCTTCAGTTTCTGGAGAGGGGCAGGACGTGAGGGGAGTTCTTTTGTCTTTAGTGGATGTTATAATAGGGGAAGCGGAAAGAATTTTCAGCAGTTTTACCGCAAAGCAGGAAAAAGAAATTCAAAAAATCCTTTTAGCCGGAGGACTGGCTTTTCTTCCGGGCTTGAAAGAATATTTTGCCGAAAAATTAGCAAAGGAAACAGACATCGCCAATCCCTTTAAAAACATTTTTTATCCGCCAATTTTAGAAAAAACATTAAAAGAAATGGGGCCCTCGTTTGCCATCGCTACCGGCATGGCCCTTCGCGGTTTGGAGTATTAACAATCCTACAAATTACGAATTAGTACGAATCTACGAATAAAAAACAACAAAAAATGGTATGGAGATAATTCCAAAAAAACCTTCACAATATTCCGTTTGGTTTAACATTCTGCTTTATATTTCTTTAATTCTTTTTGTATTTGTTTTAGTAGTTTTTTTAATTTTCAACAACTCCGTCAAAAACTCCCAAAAAGTTCTGAAAAACACAGAAGATAATTTGGCAAAAGAAGATACTCCGGAAAAAGCCGCCTTAAAAAAAGAGATTGCCGCCGCGCAGAAAAAAATTAATGATTTTTCAGGATTGATTGACCAGCATTTGGCTAATACGGAACCCTTCAAATTTATTGAAAGAAAAACCCATCCCAGGGTCTGGTTTTCCCAAATAAACATAAGTTCAAGAGAGGGGACTGTTTCTCTTTCCGGCGAAACCAAAAGTTTTGAAAGTTTGGGCCAGCAATTAATGATATTTAGAGAAGAAACACTTGTCCGGAGCGTCGCTTTAAAAAATGTCGCAATCGGCAAAGAAGGCAGAATTGTATTTGATTTGTCGATTTCTCTTGCCCCTGAAATTTTTAAACCCTCCTTTGTTCTACCCGAGTAGGAAACTAAAATCTTATGGATAAAATGAACATTAAAACTATTTCCCTTGTCTTTTCTGCGTGTATGATAATTTTCTCCCTGGTTTTTGCTTTTTTGGTTTGCTGGCCGAAATACTCGGAATTAAAAAGTTTGCAAACAGATATCAGAGTAAAGCAAGATGAGCTGAATTGGCAGAGAGAATACTTAAAAAATCTTATCCAGATTAAGGCGGAATTTAAGAATTACGAAACAGAATTTGCCAAGATTGACACCGCTTTGCCAAGCGACAATTCGGTACCTTCTTTTTTGAATTTTTTCCAGGCGGCAGCCTCCCAATCCGGTTTGATTTTAACAAGGGTAAGCCCTTCTGGCATCGCCCCTTCTCTTGCTGTTCCTACTGTCAACGAAACTCAATTAGACGCTGCCTTAGACGGACCATACCCCGCTTTTAAAAATTTTCTTTCCATTTTAGAAAAGTCATCAAGGTTTATTGATGTGGAAAATATTTCTTTTTCGTCGCCAAAGCAAAAAGAAATTTTTACTTTTAATGTAAAAATAAAATTTTACAGTTACTAAAAATGGCAATTGTTTACATACAACAGAAAAAAGTCCAGAGAAATCTAATTTTGGTATTGTTTGCCGTTATTTTGATAAGCGGACTGATTGTCTGGCAGGTGTTTTTCGGAAAAGAGGGAAGCGCTTTGCCGGAGGAAACAATCGTAACGCATCGGGAAGAAGTTAAAATAAATTTTGAAGTTTTTAAAAATCCTTTATTGCAATCTCTTCAGCTGTTTTCAGACATCCAGCCATTTAAAGGGAGCACGACCACCCTGCAAGGAAGAATAATTGAAGAAAAATTGGGCAGAGAAAATCCATTCCTACCATATTAAAATAAGGCGAAGAGAACTGCGTTCTCTTCTTTAGCTGCCCGAGTCGCAACGAAGGGTGGAGAAGAGCGAACGCTCTTCGACTCGTCCCATAAATGGGACTCGCTGCATGACATTAATTAAACAATTGATTCAAAAGGGAATTTTGGCGCAAGACAAAGCCGCTGTTTTGGAGTTTGAGGCAAAAAAGCCGAATAGGAAAGAAGAGGAAGTTATTTTGGAAGCGGGGATTGTTCCGGAATCCATTTTATTCGAGTTAAAAAGCGAAACCTTAAAAATACCGTTGAAAACAATTGACCAGGCAGATGTTTCTCTGAAAACATTGGAATTGATTCCCGAAGAAACCGCAAAACACTACCAGATGATTCCTTTGCAAAAAACAGAAAAAGACCTGGAAATAGGAATGGTTTATCCCGAGGATTTGAAGACCCAGGAGGCCTTAAAATTTTTGGCAAGACAAGGCAAATTCACCTACAAAGTTTTTCTTATCTCGCTTACCACTTTCAACAATTTGCTGAAGCAATACCGAAACTTGAAAAAGGAGGTTGGATTAGCTTTAGAAGAGCTGGAAACAGAGTTAAAAGAAGAAAAAATTCAAGTGGTTGGAGCTGAATTTGAAAGATTGGCCGAAGAAGCGCCGGTGACCAAAATTGTTGCCGTAATTTTAAGGCACGCGGTAGAGGGCTTGGCGTCCGACATTCACATTGAGCCAACCAGGGATAAATTGAGGGTTAGATTTAGGTTTTTGGGAGATCTGCACGCTTCCATATTACTGCCATTAAAAGTCCATCTTGCAATAGTGGCTCGCATTAAAATTCTTTCTAACTTGAAAATTGACGAAACAAGAATACCTCAAGACGGCAGATTTTCCGCTAAAATCAATGAAAAATATATTGATTTCAGGGTTTCCACTTTTCCCACCACTTTGGGAGAAAAAGTGGTAATCAGGGTATTGGATCCCGCCACCGGATTAAAGAGTTTTGAAAATCTGGGTCTAGAGGACAGAAATCTCAAAGTGGTTAAAGAGGGAATTGCCAAACCCTACGGATTAATTTTATCCACCGGTCCCACTGGTTCCGGCAAAACCACCACTCTGTACGCGATTATGCAGTTGCTGAACAACGATGAAGTGAATATCATCACTTTGGAAGACCCTGTGGAATATTTTATGGGAGGCATTAACCAATCCCAGGTTAGGCCGGAAATCGGCTATACTTTTCCAACCGGACTGCGCCATATTTTAAGGCAGGACCCGGATATTATTATGGTCGGAGAAATCAGAGACGAGGAAACAGCTTCTTTAGCCATTCATGCCGCTTTGACAGGCCATGTTGTTTTATCAACCCTGCACACAAACAATGCTATAGGCGTTATTCCCCGCTTGATTGATATGGGGATAAGGCCATACTTGATTCCGCCAACGCTTCAATTGGCTATTGCCCAGCGATTGGTAAGACGGTTATGCGATAAATGCAAAAAGAAAGTAAAACCAAAAGACAAAATCAAAGAGATGATTCTAAAAGTAATTGAAGGGCTGCCTTCTTCCTCAAAAAAAGATTTCGTTATTCCCTCCCCGTTATTTATTTGGGAAGCCGTAGGCTGTAAAGAATGTAACAGCACCGGGTATTCCGGAAGAATCGCCGTTTTTGAAATTCTATCAATGACGGAAACTCTCGCCGAATTGATTTTGCAAGAGCCCTCGGAAGCTAAAATTTCAGAAGAGGGAAAGCGCCAAGGAATGATTACTATGGAACAAGACGGGGTCTTAAAGGTTTTAAAAGGAATTACCACAATAGAAGAAATATTAAGAGTTACCGAAGAAGTTTGATGAGCTTTGCTCATCAATTTCTTCGCTAACGCTCGAAGTATGAACGATAAAACAAAAACAAAAATTTTATTAATTGAAGACGACCCATTTTTAATCGATATTTACACGACAAAACTTAAAGAAAAAGGATTTAAGGTTTCAGTTGCCGTTGATGGCCAAGAAGCGATTCGCAAGGTAGACGAAGAAAATCCTGATTTGGCGCTGCTTGATATTGTCTTGCCCCAGCTTGACGGCTGGGAAATTTTGCGGAAGATAAAGTCCAACCCGAAATCTAAGGACTTAAAAGTCATTATCCTTTCCAATCTTGGCCAAAAAGAAGAAGTGGAAAAAGGATTGCGTCTTGGGGCAACCAAATACCTGATTAAAGCCCATTACACAGCTTCCGAAGTAGTCGCAGAAATAAACAAAATACTAAAATAAAAAATAGTATGTTAAATGATTATCAAGCTCAATTAAAAGAATTATTGCAATTAACCGTAAAAGAGCAGGCCTCCGATTTGCATATTTCGGTCGGCCATTTCCCGACCATAAGATTGAGCGGGACGCTCATTCCCTTGCTGAAAAAGAAAAAACTTTCTTCGCAAGACACGAGAGGCATAGCCGAGGCATTAATGGTTCCCCAGCAGTTTGAGCGGTTTTTGCAAGAAAAAGACATTGATTTTTCTTATTCTTTTGAAGACACAGCCCGTTTCAGAATAAATATTTTTTTTCAAAGCGGGAATATCTCGGCCGCCCTAAGGTTGATTCCGACAAAAATAAAAACGCTTGAAGAGCTGGCGCTTCCTCCGATACTCCACAGCCTTACAAAAGTCAACCAGGGATTTGTTTTAATTACCGGCCCCTCGGGCCACGGAAAATCCACCACTCTGGCAGCTTTGGTGGATGAGATAAATCATAAAAGAACAGACCATATAGTTACCATTGAAGACCCGATTGAATATATTTTTGAAGACGACCGTTCAATTGTTGACCAGAGAGAAGTTTATCAGGATTCTATGAGTTTTGCCAAAGCCCTTCGGGCAACTTTCAGGCAGGACCCGAATGTTATTATGGTGGGAGAGATGAGGGATCCTGAAACCATTGCCACGGCCATCACTGCCGCTGAAACCGGCCACTTGGTTTTCGCCACTCTTCACACTAATTCTGCCAGCCAGACAATCCACAGGATAGTTGATTCTTTTCCTTCTGAACAGCAGACCCAAATCAGGGCACAGCTGTCCGGCTCTCTTTTGGGAGTTGTTTCCCAGCGGCTAATCCCCAGAATTAAAGGCGGATTGGTTCCTGCCTGCGAAATAATGTTTTCCAATCCGGCAGTGGCCAATTTAATCCGGGAAAACAAAGTTCACGAGCTTCCTCTTGTTATTGAGACTTCGGGAGAGGAGGGAATGATTTCTTTGAACAGGGCATTGGCAAGTTTGGTTAAAAATAAAGAAATTTCTTTGGAAAACGCTTTGAATTATTCTTTAAATCCAGCAGAACTCAAACTCGTAAGATGAAATTTAATTACCAAGCGAGAACTAAAACAGGAGAAATCCGTACGGGTTCCGTAGAGGCTTCTTCCAAGGAAGTGGCAGCTATTATTTTGCAAAGATACGGTTTTTACGTCACTTTTTTGGAAATAGCTGCTCCGCAATTTTATGAAAAGAAAGTAAAGCTCTTTGGAAAAATTTCCGGGAAAGAAATTGTTTTGTTCTCCCGCCAGTTAGCCATAATGTTTAAATCCAAGGTTCCTATGGTGGAGACCTTGAAGGTATTGGCCGCTCAAACTCAAAATACCGATTTTAAGGAAAAAATCGTTAAAATTTCCGAAGACGTTGAAGGCGGCACGGCTTTTTCAAGAGCCCTTAGCCAATATCCTAAAATTTTCTCTTCTTTTTATGTCGCAACTATCAAAGCAGGAGAAGCGTCCGGATCTCTTTCCGATTCCTTGGATTATTTGGCTGGCCACTTAGAGAGAGAATATCACCTTACAGCCAAAATCAGAGGCGCTTTAATTTATCCCGCTTTGATTATTTTTGTGGTTTTTGCGGTTTTGGGGCTGATGATTTTTTATGTAATTCCCAATCTTACAGAAGTTTTATTGGCGAGCGGAGCGGAGCTTCCTTTGCCGACAAGGATTATTCTCGGGCTGGCCGATTTTATGAGGACTTACGGCTGGCTCTTGCTTATTTTTTTGGGAGGCGCAGCAATTTTAAGCGTTCGCTACTATTTGACCAAAAGCGGCAGAATTTTATTTGACAAGCTTTTCTTGAAAATTCCTTTAATGGGCTCTTTTTTAAAGATGATGTACCTTAGCCGTTTTGCCGAAAACCTTTCAACACTGATTTCTGCCGGCATTCCCATAACTCAAGCATTGGAAATAATAACAGACATTATTGGAAATACATCTTATAAAAAAATTGTCGCCCAAACTCGAGAGGAGGTGGGAAAAGGAGAGGCAATCTCCGCTGTTTTGGCTCGTTTTCCGGAACTCTTCCCGCCGATTTTTGTCCAAATGACGGCAGTGGGGGAGAAAACAGGAACATTAGACAGCACTTTAATGAATGTAGTGGATTTTTACCGCAAAGATTTAGACCTTATGGCTGACAATCTGGTAAGCGTTATTGAACCGGTTATTATTATTTTTTTGGGGGTGGTTGTTGGCGGAATAATGCTGGCGGTTTTAATGCCTCTTTACCAAACCATTGCTTTGTAAGTTATCCACAGCCCCAATTGACTGGAATGTGGTAAGATAAAAAAAGAGGGATCGTAAAATTACAAAAAAGGTCGATAAAAAAACAATATCCTAAAAATTATTTATTATGCAATATTTTACTAAAAAACACCGCGGTTTCACCTTGATTGAGTTGCTGGTGGTAATCGCAATTATCGGCATTTTAGCTTCCATTGTTTTGGTTTCTTTGGGAGGAGCGAGGTCAAAAGCCAGAGATGCTGTCCGACAGTCGGATATGCGCCAAATTATCACGGCTCAAGAGATGTATTACAACGATTTTTCCGTTTACGCGTCATCCTCAGCTATGCTAACCGCTATTCCTGCTTATATGGCTGTTGTTCCCAAAGACCCACAGGGAGCGAGTTACGGATGGATTAGCAATATTCTTGACGACCAGAAATTCTGCGCTTACGCAACATTGGAAAACAAAGGCAGTTGCGCAACCACCAGATATTTTGTTGGTTCTTGGAGTGGAAGTAAGGAGGTTTGCACCGCACCAGCAGCTTTAACCTGCGGATTCTAAGAGTGAAGATGAATATCGAGGAGGGAATGTTGAGGGGAGGGAATTGTTGAGGTCTAACCTCAACATTCCTCTTAATAGCTGGAATTGATAAATGTATGGAAGCGATAGAAAAGCGGGCCCGCAAGCCCGCTTTTCGTTGGTGCGAATCCTGCGGGAATTAATATAAACAACCTCGGGCTTTGTTTATTTACCGAGTCCCGCGAAGCGGGACGAAGGTGAAGATGAGGACTTCGTCCTCATCGCCTCCTCGGGCTTTGTTTGTTTCTATTTTGGAACGGATTTGATATAATTAAACCCAGTATATCATCTTCGGCTGGTTTCGCCGAAGCGAAACCATAAAACCGCAGGTTGCCGAAGTTGTATTACTGGGTAAATAATGTTTGATATGTTTTTTTATTTTATCATTTTTGTTTTTGGATTGCTCGTTGGTTCTTTTTTGAACTGCGTAATTTATCGGTTAGAGCAAAATAAAAGTTTTTTAAAAGGCCGCTCCTACTGTCCTGGTTGCAAACACAAATTATCTTGGTCTGATTTAATCCCGGTTTTGAGTTTTTTAATTTTGAAGGGCAAATGCCGCTATTGCCAGAAACCAATATCATGGCAGTATCCTTTGGTAGAATTTTCCACAGCTATTTTGTTTCTTTCTTTATTCTATCGATATCCGATATCGATAATTTCGGCAGTCAATCTTTTTTATTTATTCACTATTTTCAGTTTCTTGATTATTATTTTCGTCTACGACTTAAAACATTACATTATTCCGGACAAAGTAATATACCCTGCTATTGCGATAGTTTTTATTTATAACTTTTTGAAATCCGATTTCCATTTGAAATCGGATTTCGTGCTATCTGCCTTTGGCGCGGCCCTTTTTTTTCTAATTATAGTTTTAATATCGCGGGGTAAATGGATGGGGATAGGGGACATCAAACTCGCTTTTTTGATGGGTCTAATTTTAAGTTGGCCAAACATTTTAGTCGCTTTATTTTTAGCTTTCTTTTTAGGGGCCATAACAGGGGTCGGGTTGATAATCGCTCAAAAGAAAACTCTTAAATCAGAAGTTCCTTTCGGCCCATTTTTGGTTGCAGGGACAATTATTGCCCTGTTCTGGGGAAAAATCATCATTGATTGGTATCTAAAATATTTAAATGTTTAAACGTTTGAATGTTAAAATGTTAAAATGGAAGGGGTTTACTCTAATTGAACTCTTGGTGGTAATTAGCATCGTTGTGATTTTAACGGTTATTATTGTGCCGAATTTTCGGAATGCGGAAAAGCAGCTCGCCCTCAATAGGTCGGCTCATAAAATGGTTCAGGATATCAGAAGGGCTCAAGAAATGGCAATGTCGGCAAAAACATTTAATGGCTCTGTCCCATCAGGCGGCTACGGAATTCATTTTCGGCTTTCCTGGAAAACATATTATAAAATATACGCAGATAGTAATAATAATCAGGCATACGATGCCGGAGACGGAGAAGTGGAAACGATCAATCTGGAAAAAGGCGTGTATATAAAAAATATTTCCCCTTCATCTTTAAGCGTCAACTTCAAACCGCCAGATCCCGTAACTAAAATTACCACCGAAGCCGGCGCCGATTCGGCCTTTGCCGCTATTACATTGAGTTTGGAAGCAAATCCGACAAAAGAGAAAATTATCACAATCAACAAGGCAGGCCTTATCCAAGGAGAATAAAAAGTACGAAGTATGAAGTCTGAAGATATGAAGAAAAAATACCAGGACATTCAATCAGCTTTTACATTGATAGAAGTTGTTATCGCTACTTTTATACTTGTTACCGGGATAATGGGTGCTTTTGCCGTAATCCAGCAGGTTACTGCTTACGTTTCAACTTCTTCTGATCGGCTCATTGCCGCCTACCTTACCCAGGAAGGAATTGAGATTGTTAGAAATATAAGAGACGGGAATTGGTTGAAAAATTTTGATTGGAAAACAGGGCTTACGGGCTGTGAAGCTCCCCTAGGTTGCGAAGCAGACTATAATGATAGGTCATTAACTTCTTACGGAGGCCGTTATTTAAAGCTGAACGATAGATTTTATAACTATAATTCTGGAGCTGACACAAAATTTAAAAGAAAAATTATTGTTACTCCCGCTATAGATCCAGACGGCGCAGATATTTTAAAGGTTGTAGTTTCAGTTGAATGGAAGGAGAAGGGGAGCTTTAAGTTATTTTCTGCCCAAGAAAATTTATACAACTGGAAATAAGTGTCATCTTAACCTTCAAACATCTGAACATCTGAACATCTGAACATCTGAACATCTGAACATCTGAACAATGCTTAAATACCGAGTTCGCCTCTTGGCGAGCGAAGGTGAAGAAGAGGACGCAGTCCTCTTCGCCCACAAATGTTAAAATGCTTAAATACCGAGTTCGCCTCTTGGCGAGCGAAGGTGAAGAAGAGAACGAAGTTCTCTTCGCCCACAAATGTTAATATGTTTAAATGCTTAAATGTTAAGATGATAAAGGCTTTTACTTTGATTGAGCTGATGGTGGCTGTTTTGGTTTTTTCTATAATTGCGGCCGCGGCTTCGGGCATTCTTATTTCCAGCTTAAAAAGCCAAAAAAGAATTTTGGCCGAGCAAAGAATTTTAGGTCAAACAAGCTATATTTTAGAATATATGAGCAGGACTTTGAGAATGGCAAAAAAGGACTTAATCGGCGATTGTATAAATGTAAAAATGAACTACGAAAAGACTCGGGCTGGCAATGGTTTGCAATTTATAAATTATAAAGATGAATGCTGGGAATTTTTTCTTGATAATAATGAGCTAAAAGAAAGAAGAAAAATCGGAACTGTTGATGAGGAAATTCTTTCTTTAACCTCAAGTAATCTTAAGGTTAATTCTTTGAATTTCAATTTGATAGGGAGGCCGGTAGATGACAATAGTCAGCCAAGGGTTACCTTTTCTTTGTCTGTGAGAGGAGTTGATTTTGGCGTCAGCCAGCCGGATATAAAAATCCAGACCACTATTTCCCAAAGAAACCTAGATGTGCC
>JAUSLA010000024.1 GCA_030646565.1 bacterium | reverse complement strand
TGGCTTAATTTTTTGTTCTTGAATAATTTTCGGCATATGTTATTATAAAATTAAAAGAAAGATAGGAGGAGGCGCACCTTGACAATTATAATTGCGGCAGGAATTTTCTGGTTTTTTTGCGGTTTTTCAGCTTACGGTATTCTTAAAAATGATTTGAAATGTTCTTACGAAAAATTTGAATATGCCGGAGGCTACGACGAACATGATGAAGATTTCTTAGCGATTAATTTTTTATTTGGCGCTGTCGGACTAGTCGGAACGCTTTGGTCCATTGTTTCAGTAAAAAATAGCGGAATAGGATTTTGTCTTAGAATGCCGCGAGAGCTGACCAATGATTATAGGTGGAGAAAGCAAGTAAGTGAAAGAAGAATTTTCTCTATATAAGGTTCGTTTTTACGAACCTTTTTTATTTAACGAGTTTTTTAGAATAAAAAACGAAGTTGAAGATGAGGACGCAGTCCTCATCGCCTACGATTATTTCATAATCCTCCACTCTATTTCTCCTTCCTTACCGGCGAATTCTAGCCACTCGCCATCGGGCGAAATTACATACCACTTTCTTTTTGTCTCCGACCAGACCATCGGGTCTCCCCGAAAATAGGGTTTTTTAACAACTTCTTTTGGTTTTAATCTGTCCAGTTCCAGCCACTTTTTGAAAACTGTTTCAATGGAGTAATCCAGATTTCTTGATTTTGCCCATTCAGCCACTTTATCAATGGCTTCCCCTGATTTTTCAACAGACCCCGCCAATTCTAAAAGCTGTTTTGCCGGCCGCGTAAAACGGGAATAAATAATTTTTCTTTTTTTAGCGCTTCTTTTTAATTCTTCCAGAGAAAGGCCCTTGGTTTCAAAAAAGTGAGTTATCAGCTGACGCACGGCGGTCTCATCTTTCAATTCTTTATGGTATTTCAGCTTGCCTTTTTTCAAATATTCCTCAATTTTTTCCGAGATGCTTTTGCCGATACCCGGAATTTCTTTCAATCCTTTAGCGCCCTTTTCTTTGTAAATTAAAGAAATGTCTTCTTTTAAATTTTCCAAAGCCACTGCCGCTTTCCGGTAAGCCGAGGGCTTAAAAGGAGTTCCTTTTATTTCCAGCAATTCCGCTATCTCATTTAAAATTTTTGCTATCGTTTGATTCAGCATAAATTTTTAGTGCAAATCGTTAATCTTTTAATGATTTTTCCCGAACCCGGCATACCAATTAATGTTATATTGTCTATTTTTGTATTTTTTACAGAATTTTTCATAAATTCGCCGCGTTAATTTTCGATATTCGGTCGGTATTTTGCGTAATCTTCTTCAAATAAATATCGGCCTTGCAAGTATAAGTCAAAATTAAATTTACGCCAATAAACTTCGTTATAACCAGCGGTAATCAATTTTAATTTTAAATTTTTTAGTTTTTTTCGCATTTCGTCTTTAGTTTTTTCAATATCATCATCTTTTGATGCCATAAATTCAATCTCAATAAATTCTCCCAGTTTGTCTACATTGTCTAAGGAATAATTGAACTTTTCATCTGTATAGTCTTTTCTGATTTTATCTATAACAACAGAATCTATTAAATTGTTTTTATTTTTTAAGTCTTCTGTGACCGGAGCGCTAATTTCCTCAAGGTTTAAAGTTCTGCATATTTTATTAATCGGCTCGACCGAATTTTGCGGCAAGGGGAGGGGAAATGATAACTCGTCGCAATGTTCGTGTTTGTTTACTCCATTTTGATTCTTGACGGCATCTAAATTGAATTTGAAATCTAATTTTTTATTATTCCTGATTCTTATAAAAATGCCCCTTTTGTACAAATTTCCTTCTTTTGTGTCCAGATATACGTCAATTATTCTTTTCTCATCCATAAATTTAAGCGTCTTTGCGAACTCTTTTATTTCGTCGTTATCAAAAATTTGAAATTTAAATTCTACTTCAATATTTTTATCCATGAAATATTTATTTTAAGATTCCTTTTATTCTCTCCATTTCTTTTTCAATCATTTCGTTGTTGTATTCGCCGGCATGAGCAGGAACGCCACGATAAATCGGTCGCTTTTGGTCCAAATGCAGGCTGAAAGTTAAATTTTCGTCTTGAACTTTAATAAATAAATGAAATCTTGGGTAGCCGCGGGGCGGTCGAACAAAATTAAGTTCTCCTGTTTCTTCATCTTTGCCTTGAAAAAAATAGCCGGCCTGCCGCATTAAGTTATAAATGCTTTCTTTTAATGGTCCTTTAAATTTGAAATGCATATAGTCGGGCGATGAAGCTTCGCTTCATCTTTAACTTCGTTTTTTATTCAAAAAACTCGTTCTTTAATTCTACGGCTTTTTATGTTAAAATACAATCGAAGAACTTTCATTCATCTACTGAATCCCGCTTGCGGGATGAGGGTTTAAGAAGAGAACATAGTTCTCTTTGCCTCCACCCTTCGCTGATTAAGTTCCGCTTTGCGGAACGCAGATGGAGAAGAGAACGCAGTTCTCTTTGACGTGGCTTGGGTAAGCGATATTTTAACATGCAACACAGAGTTTTTATTGCTATTAATCTGCCGGATGATATAAAAAAGAAACTTGCAGATTATAAAACAAAATGGCCGGAGCTGCCCTGCCGTTGGACGAAAAAAGAGAATTTGCATATTACCTTGATTTTTATCGGGGCTCTTTCAGACGAGGAGGTTTTGGAGGTTTGCAAAACTGCGAAAGAAATAGCTTCCCGGCATTCTCCATTTTTTATCAAACTTGAAAAAATTATTTACGGCCCGCCAAAAAAATTTCCTCCCCGGATGGTATGGATAGAAGGAGAAAAATCAAAAGAATTGGGAGCATTGCAAAGCGAGTTGGAAAATTCTCTTTTGACAACTTCTCCAGAAAGTTTAAATCCCGATGTTAAACCGTATGCCTCTCATATTACGTTGGGTAGAATAAAAACTTGGGAATTAAGGAGAATTGAGGAAGAAGAGAAACCTGATGTCAACGAAGAAATCGATTTAAGCTTTCCGGTAAATTCAATTGAGGTAATGGAGAGCAAGCTGAAAAGAGAAGGTCCGGAATATACTATTTTAGAATCATGCCAATTAAAAAACTAAAAATTCATTTTATTGGCATTGGAGGCATTGGTGTTTCGGCTTTGGCGAAATATTATCTGGAAAAAGGCTGCGAGGTTAGCGGCTCTGATTTGGTTTCTTCCGAAATCACGGATGTCTTGGGAAAGCTTGGGGCAAAAATTATTATCGGTCCGCACAAGCCAGAAAATTTACCAAAAGATATAGATTTGGTAATTTATAGTCCGGCTGTCAAAAAAGATAATTCTGAGCTAAAATTTGCAAGGAAATTGGGGATAAAATGCCAGAGTTATCCGGAAGCATTAGGCGAATTAACAAAACAATATTTTACCATTGCGGTTTCGGGAACGCACGGAAAAAGCACAACAACAGCAATGCTCGGCATTTTGCTGGTTAAGGCCGGGCTTGACCCGACGGTAATCGTCGGCACAAAAGTCAAAGAATTTAACGACAATAACTGCAGGGTAGGGAAGAGTGAATATTTAGTCATTGAGGCAGACGAGCATTTTGCCTCTTTTTTAAATTACTGGCCGAAAATTATTATTTTAACAACAATTGAAGCTGACCACTTGGACTATTATAAAAATTTGGGTAATATTTTAAAGGTATTCAAAAAATATATCGGGCATTTGCCGGAAGACGGAGTTCTGGTGGCAAACAAAGATGAGAGAAATATTCAAGAAATTATTGGAGATCGGATCTCCCGAGGAGATCTGATCTCTTTGTATAGCTTGAAACAAAAAGAAGCAAAAAAATTAAAACAGATTTTAAAGGTGCCGGGAGACCATAATATTTCCAACGCTTTAGCGGCTTTGACAGCGGCCCGCGCTTTGAAAATCCCTGATAAAATATCCTTTAAGGCTTTGTCAGAATATCGCGGTTCTTGGCGCCGTTTTGAAATTACGAGGCCCGTCCTCGCAGTAAAAGGAGGTTCTGCGAGAAAAACAATTATTTCTGACTACGGCCATCATCCCACGGAAGTAAAAGTTACCTTTAAGGCCGCCCGGGAAAAATATCCAAAGCAAAGAATCTGGTGCGTTTTTCAGCCGCATCAATATCAAAGAACGCATTATTTATTTAAAGATTTTGTGAATGTTTTTAAGCAGGCTTTATGCATAAATAAAATTATCATAACCGATATTTATGACGTGGCCGGCAGGGAAGAAGGGAAAATAAAAGAGAAAGTAAATTCTGAAAAATTAGTGAAGGCAATAAAAAGGAAAGATATAATGTATCTCCCAAAGGAAAAAATTTTAGATTATCTTAAAAAAAATCTTTCAGAGACCGAGCCCCGCTATTGCGGGGCGAAGGTGAAGAAGAGATTTATCTCTTCGCCATTTGATGTTTTAATAATAATGGGGGCAGGGGATATATATAAGTTAATCTCTAATTTCTAAAAATCTTCTCTTGACAGGGGAGTGATAAAGAAAGAAAATAAAGATAGAGCAACGCAAAGTCGAAGCTTTATAAATATTAGAAATTACTTGGTCGATGAAATAAATTTCATCTCCACTTTCGTCCAGCAAAGCTGGACTCATAGGCGACGAGGACTGCGTCCTCGTCTTCAATTTCGTCCGTCCAAGAAGGACTCATTATATGACGCTTTTTATACTTATTGTTATCGTTGTGGCAGTGATCCTTTTTATTTATTATTCAAAAAGAGGAAAGCCAAACGTTTCGAATACCGAAGTTTTAACTGAGGTGGCGAAGAAGGAATCTTCTTCGTACCTTCCCCAGAAATCGCAAGGGCCGACTCTTCCAATGCAACCTTCCCCTCCTTTATCGCCGCCCCCTCCACCTATAGACCCAACCCCGCCTCCGCCTCCAACTTCTCCTCCTCCGCCAGCCAACCCGGGTTCGGGAATGTAGAAAATTTAGCTATTAAAAAAACGACTCCGCCCTTCAGGACGGAATCGTTTTTTTATTCAGCCGAGCAGAAAACCAATTTGTTTTTTCTTGGGGAAATATGCCACTCTGTCAAAAATAATCAAAGTTCCATCAAGTCCGCTGTTTATTTCTTTAACTTTAACCTCGCCTAATCTTTTTTTGATATCCCGATATATTCTCTTATAATTTATTGGATTATTTTCCCGGTTAACAATAATAATTTCCGGAACCCGGCTGAAAGAAATGATTTCTCCTAATGCCCTCAATCCCTCCTTTCCTTTGAATACCTTAATTCCTTCTTTAGAATATTTTGGCTCTAAAGCAGAAATAATCCTGATAAATTCTCTTTCTTTTTCTTCAATTTCTCTTTTTTTTGTTCTCAATAATCCTAAAATGTTTTCTGGAGATCTGGCGGAAAATAATCTTTTCCTTTTTTCTTTAACCTCCTCAAAAAGTCCTTTTTTTTCCAAGCGCTTGATAATTTCATAAGTTGTGGGCCTTGCAATGTTGACAAGCTCGGCAATTTTTTGAACCGAACTCGGTCCCAACTCTAAACCGGCTAAATATACTTTTACTTCCTTTTCTGTAAGGTCTAATTTTCTCAATTCTAATTCGATAGGCAAGTTTTTTATCATTTTTTAAAAATACCATAATTTTACGGAAAAATAAAGACCCGACCTCTCCACATTGACAAAAAATTGAAGTTTGGTATGTTTAAGTTAGCACCTAAAAAAATGCCTTAAAATGGCAGAAGGAGAAGCTAATGGCAGTTCTAAGAGTGCTTTCCTCGGCAGGAGACAAGACCATTTGTTGGGACCCGGCAAAAGTTGAGAGCGGTGATCCCGAAGCCCTTGCCGCGGTTCTGGAAGCAGAACGCATTTTTGCTCAAGAACGCTCACGCGGCGCAGTGGCTTTCAGGGTTGAGCCCGGAATACCGGCCGAGCGGATTGATGTCTTTGAGCAGGATGCCAAAGAAACAATTATTGTGCCCCGAATCGCAGGAGGGTAATTCAGGGAGGTAGTCGTGGATTTTATATTTGCATATTTGGGACAAATTTTGTTTATTCTTTTGCCACTTGTAATGTGCTTCATAATGACTATTTGCAGTCTCAATCGCAGTCTCAAACGTGGGACCGTTCCTGTTTCAAATTCACCTGTTCCAAATTCAAATATAGACTTTGAGAAAGCAGAAAAACGAGCAGACCAGCTGCTTCAAAGTATTCTAACAGAAAAGGAGAGAGAACAGCTTAGCCAAAAAGGTTTCATTGAAGTAGGAAGCTCAATCTTTCCAGACCGCGTTTATCGTATTCCTGGCTATCCAAGCGTAGTCAAAGTTTACGAACAAGACCGATTGAAGGAATATCTTTGTGTTCAGCCGGTAAAAGAACTGCCAAATAGCGATGTTGTTTTAATGCATAAACTTTCAATCGAAGGCAATGAGTCTAAATATCTAAGAGTTGCCAATCGGTGGGTACTTTCACCTACCGAGTCCCGCGAAGCGGGACGAAGGTCAAGATGAGGACGCAGTCCTCGTCGCCCACTCAAGCGAAGCGAAGAGTGAAGATGAGGACGCAGTTCTCGTCGCCCTAAAGAGCCCGGAAAATTATAGTTTCGGGCTTTTTTATTAAGTGAAGAAATAAATTTTTTTCCACCTGCGCCTCGCTTGCAGTGGGACTCGGTCGGCGAAGAGGCCTTCAGCCTCTTCTTCCGCCTCGTCTCACAAGTGAGACTCGGTCGGCGATGAAGACGCAGTCTTCATCTTCACCCTTCGCTTATCGAGTTCGCCTGTGGCGAACGAAGATAGAAAAGAAGATTTATCTTCTTTGATTTGCTACGCAAAAGCTCGGGCTATTGACAAAGTTGCTTGGTCTGCTATTATTAAAAATAGCTTTTATGATAATAATTTAAAACCTATGAATTGGGTCCCCTGAAATTTTTAAAAGGGGATTGGGCCCGATTCGTCCTGTAAATGGGACAAGGTGGCTTCTGCAACAGTAGAAACCCGGCTTCCTCCGTAACCATAGGATAATCGATACTGGTAAAACCAAAGTCGATGAAGAGCTCGTCAAATTTCGTTTTGAAATTTGATTAGAGAAATCGGGGTGGCACCGCGAGATGACTTCTCGTCCCTGAAGCATAATTTATTTATGCGGCAGAGACGAGGAGTTTTTTGTTTTTAAGACTTCTCGGTAGCTCTTTGAAAATAAAAAGGGGAGGGGAGAAATGACAGGTATTTCACGGATTCTGCTTAACGGAGAAAAGCGAGCTAAACAAGAAGCGCGAGAGAGTTTAGCCCGGGGATATAATGTGTCGGCTAGATTGGACGGAAATAAAAAAATAGTTTCGCAATTGGCCAAAATTCATTTGGAGTCCTTGGACCGAAAGGTAAAGCATGGTCTAAGCCTTAGCTTTGAGGAAGCCTTTTGCGGAATGTTCTATACGTTAGCCGCTACGAATAATGATATTTTTTCGATCTGCAAGGACTTGCTACCGGCAAATTTGCAGAACGGTTTTACAGAAAGCAGAGCTCTTGGTCAGGGCATCGCTTTCCTGCAATTAATGGCCGGTAAAGAATCCTTTAAAGGATTAACGTCAGAAGAAGTAGCCGGAATCGTTGCCGCGACATTAATGGACACTGTAATTCAGTTAGATTTGGGAGAAGTTATTGATACTTGCGGAATGGGAGCAGATGTCGGTTTTTCGGTGAACGGAACACGAAAAAAAACAATCAATGTTTCCACGTTGAGTGCCGTGATATTGGCAAGCCTTGGCTTACCTGTAATTAAACACGGGTCTTACGCCAATACTTCGGCTGTCGGAAGCACCGAAGCGATTGAACTTTTTGGAGCCAGAACGAATTATACGACTGAAGAAGAAATCATTAATATTTGGCAGCAGAACAAATTTTGTTACCTTGACGCTCATTTGGTAAAAACCGTTCATGACGCTTCTCATTTAATCATGATGGAAACGATTAATCATATTACCGGGCCAATGAGTCCGCCAATTAGTCCAAGAACGAAAATTAGCCGGATTATGGGGGTAAACGAAAAAGTTCATCCTTCAGTGATCGCCAAAGCTTACGTTCTTTTGCACCAGAAAGAGTTGCAAGAAATAGGTGGCATTGCAGTTGTCTGCGGCTTAAACGAGGCAGGTATGTCAATAAATCCGAATAGTTTTCAGCAGGTTAAAAAACATGCCGTTTTGGATGAAGTTTCTCCATATGCTTCAGTAGTAGCTATGGCTCATCAAGGTAAATTTTTAGGTACATTTTTGCTTAGACCTAGTGATTTTGGGACAACGATTAACCCAGCTTCTATTCTATTAGAGAATGAAAGGGCTGTTCTTCAGCAAGCCAATAGTCAAGCGCTTCAAGATGGTTGCGGGTGTCAGCTTGATTTCTTGGCAATGAATGCAGCCTTAGGATTGTTTGCCCATAACTACTTGAGCCGTCCGGATGCTGTCGGCAATGATGGTCTTAACAAAAAGTATCTTTGCGAATGTTTTCAGGAGTGTCGTCGGGCTATTGTCTCTGGAAGAGCTTGGCAAACGCTTTCCCATTACGTAGAGTTAAGCGGAGGAAAGCCCTCGATTATTTAAACTAAAGGGGTGGCATGATTGATTAATTATCGCTGCCGCCCCTTTGTATATTCTAAAATAAGGAGGGCAAAAGTGGCGCAACAGATTGCCTATGTGTTCGATAATGATGGTACGTTATATAATTGCCTGCCGGAGTTTGAAAGAGCGATAACCGAAAGAATGATTACGCTTCTGGCTCGAATGGCCTCAATTAGCGCAGAGCAAATTTTGGAAAAACGGCGGGAGCTGTTCAAGCGCCATAATATCCATAGCACTTTATTGGTTTTTTGGCGCGAGGGAATAATTCAAGATACAGAAGACTTTATTAAGAAAACTTATCTTGCGATAGATCCCTTATTTTACGGCGTCAGAAGGAATGACCGACTTCGCGAAGCTCTTTTACGATTAGATGCGCCGCTTTATGTTCATACCAACAATCCATCAGCTTTTGCCAAGAATATTTTTGAATGTATAGGAATAGAAGATCTTTTTGTACAAATCTTTGGCATGTTCGAAAATAATGGCTACCAAAAACCAGACCCACGCGCCTTTCAGAATTTGCAACTAGCTGTTTCTTCTTATAAGGTGCGATGGTATGCTGATAACGAGGAAGCCAACTTGATTACTGCTAAAAATTTAGGCTTCAAAACAATAGCTGTAGGCGATGAGAATCTTATTCTCATCTTCCCCTTCACCTTCGTCAATAGCAGAAGCCGTATCTGAAGGCGGAATTAAAGCAGATATGAGATTGAAAACCATTGATAATCTGAAATAGTAATATCTGTTATTGGGCGAAGACCCGATATAAAGCCGTCAAAAGGGGGCCTTTGAACAGAAGGCCCCTCATTTTTTATAAAGCAAATTATGCGAAATAACGTTATAAAATTACTAAATATACTATTCAAATACCTTACGGATAATACTGATGAAAAACCCAGTCAAAATATTATTCCCTGCCTAAAGGAGGTTTCTTTGTTCTTGCGAAAGAGAGGCATTAATCATATATTACAAATTTATCCTGTTGTAAAAAAAAATAATCACGCCAATTTAATAGCGTTTAATCCTAAATTAAAAGGACCTTTTGTTTTATTCCAGGGGCATATTGATACAGTGCCTAGCGCAAATTTCTCCAAGCCGAAAATAAATTCAAAAACGATAAGTGGCAGAGGGGCGGTAGATATGAAAGGAGCTTTGGCCGGCATGATAAATGCTTTTATCTCTCTTTATAAAGATTCAAGCGTTTTGAAATATCCTCCCGCTCTTTTGATAACCGGTGATGAAGAGGCCAATTCTTTTGCGGGAATAAAAAATTTTTTAAAGCTTAATGCTAAATTTCCAGTTTTGTTAGCCATAAACGGAGAACCAAGCAATTTCGAAGTTCAGACTTTTTTTCGAGGAGTTTTGGGGTATGTCTTAGAGAAAAAGGGAGAAGAAAAACATAGCGCCTATCCCGGAAAAAATTTACTTATCGAAGAAATGGCTCCGGTTATCCAGTTTATTATTGAGTTTTTGGATAAATCAAGAAAAATTAAAGATAAAAATTTAGGTCAAACAATCGGAGCTATAACTACAATAAATTCTGGCGTTAAGGATAATCAGATGCCGGAATTTTTCAGAATGAGTTTTAATTTGCGAACAGTAAAACCGAACATGATATACAAAAAACTTTTTAATAAAATAGTTTCTTCGAAAATTCATAAAGAAGAGGGCATAAAAATTAAATCCTTTGGTTTTAATCCGACTAAATCAAACGTTCCCCAAGAGATTAAAAAGATAATTAAAAAATCGTTCAAGGATGCAAATATTAAATATAAAGAATCAACCACCACATTTTTTACCGAAACTTCTTTGATGAATATGAAAAATATCCCCACTATAATATTAGGACCTGGAAATCCCAAATTATCTCACATGGATCCTAAAAAAGAAATAATTAAAATTAGAGATATTAAAAGGTACTCAAAACTATTAAAAGCAATCGTAAAGAGCATTAATGAAAAACTATGATTACCGTTTGCTCCTCTTTTAGTACAGATAAAATATTGAACGAGAAAGGAAAGATTATTTCCATTCAAAAGGGCGGGCCGGCTTTATATCTTACAAATGTTTTTAGAAAAGAAAATGTCTTATTTAAACTTATTTCTGGTCCAAGCGTGAAAGTAGAAATTTTACTGACTAAAAAAGGTGAAATCGGCCGCGTTAGAAAAATTCCAAAACCAAAAAAAACAAATTTCGAAAAAATTAAAACACATTTTCTTTTAATATCCACAATCTATAAAGAATTTGACTTAAGCGGTATTTTTAAATTTCAAGGAAAAATATTTTTGGATATTCAGGGCTATGTCCGCGATATAAAAAAGTTTGGCAAGAAAAAACAATGGAAACCATCTAAAGAAATAATATCCTCACTTTTCTGCCTTAAAGGAACTAAAGAAGAACTAAAATATATTCCCAGAGATATGATGAAAAAACAAAAGAAGAAATGTTTGATAATAACCAAGGGGAGAAGCGGTTCGATAATTTACTATAAAAATAAAAAATTTGTTTTTAAGCCTGCGAAAATAGTTAAGGTTCATAATACAATCGGAGTAGGGGATACTTTTTTTGCTAACTTTGTTTTAAGTTTTATTAGAACTAACGGAGATATTGAAATAGCCGGAAAAACCGCTACCAATGAGGCCGCGAATTTTTTAACACAGCATGCAAAATAAATTTTATAAAATTTTTAAGAAAAAAAGCGGAATTATTATTGGCGCAATTCATTTTCCGCCGCTTTTGGGATACCCTGAATTTCCCGGTTTTAAGGTTTCATTAAATAACGCTTTAAAAGATTTAAAGGCTTTTGAAAGCGGGGGAGTGGACGGAATAATTTTTGAGAATAATTACGATATTCCCCATACAGAAAAAGTCGGTCCTGAAACGGTCGCAATTATGACTTTTTTGGGTGAAAAAATCAAAAAAGAAACTAACCTGCCTATTGGCGTAAGCGTTCTATGGAATGATTTTAGAGCCGCTTTATCTATAGCTAAAACAATAGGAGCAAGGTTTATTAGGATACCGGTGTTTGTTGATAGAGTAAAAACTAATTACGGTATTATAAATGGCAATCCAGAAAAAGTTAAGGAGTTTCAAGAAAAAATAAAAGCTGGAAATATTATTTTATTAGTCGATATTCAAGTTAAGCATGCCCAGCTTTTAAATAAGAGACCAATTGAGAAATCTGCGCTTGAAGCGATTAAAAGCGGCGCCGATTCCCTAATTCTAACCGGAAAATGGACGGGTGACGCTCCGGATTTAAGAAATCTGGTTGCAGTCAGAAAAGCTGTGGCTGATTTTCCATTACTGGTTGGAAGCGGCGCTGATAAAGAAAATATCAGCGAATTATTAAAATACGCGAACGGCGCGATAGTAAGCACTTCTCTTAAAGAGGGCGCATCTAAAAACAATGAAGTTAATATAAAAACTTGGAAGCAGAGAATTAGTAAAGAAAAAGTTAAAAATTTTATTGACCGAATAGGGCGATAAGGACTTCGTTCTCATCGCCTTTTTAAAAATATTGAAGCCGCCAGAGTATGGAAAACCGTAAAAAATTAATTATTTTTGATTTAGACGGGACGTTATATAAGCTTAAAGGAGGCTCTTTTAAGCGCTCCGGAATTTATAAAGAGGTTTTGAAAAATACCGAACAATACATTATAGATAAATTAAATAAAACTAAAAGAGAGGCAAAGTTAATATTAAAAAAGATAATAAAGGAATATGACGAGAGTATAAGTATTGGTTTAGAAGAAAAGTTTAAGATTGACCGATATGCTTATTTTAACGCGACTTGGAATATTTCAGCCCAAAAATACATCAAAATTAATCTTGGGTTAAGAACCAAACTTCTTAAGATTAAAAATAATTTTGATCTGGCGTTGGTTTCTGATGCGCCAAGAGTATGGATAAAGAATGTATTAAAAGAATTAAAAATAGAAAATATTTTTACCGATAATAATATATTTTCAGGCGAAGGAAATATCCGTAAAGAATTTGGCAATGCATTCAATAAAATTATCAAGGTATTAAACATAAAACCAGAATATTGTATCGCGATTGGAGACCAGGAAGAGACGGATATTATTCCGGCCAAAAAAATCGGTATAAAAACAATACTAATAAATAGGAGAAATAAAACAGGAGTAGCCGATTACGTTATTAAAGATATTTCAGAATTAAAAAAACTGTTAGATATTATAATATAAGCTTTAAATGATTTGCTTTTTTTATTGTAAAAAATCATAAATTGACAGGGAGTCTTAAAATGGTAGGCTAAAAATACTTATCAAGTATTAATTTATGGCGCAAAAGTTAGTAGTTTTTACCTCATTGTTTAACAGCGAAATGGGAGGTATTAAAGATTTGCTGGTTTTTTTGGGCAGAGAAAACGAAGTAAGAAAAATAGATAGAGAATATCAAATAAGAAAACTTCTTGGTCCTTTTGGGTTGGAAGAATTAGCCGAATTATATCAGGGGTTTTCCGAAGACGAACTAAAAGGAGCTGCTTTTGAATATTGCCGAAAGAACATAATAAAAGGAATGAAGGAGTTTCTATTGGAGTTAAAAAGCCAAGGTTTTCTGATAGGCGTTTTAAGTTCAGATCCTCAATTTATGATGGATATTTCAAAAGAGATTTTAGGGTTTGATTTTGCCGAAGGCAGCCATTTGGAGTTTCAAAATAATATAGCGAGCGGCAGATTGAAGAAAAAAGTTGACCGGTTTGTAAAAGCTGAAATTTTAAAAGAAAAAATAATTGAATATAGCTTGGTAAAAGAAAAAATAATGGGAATTGGAAGAGCGACAGTAGTCAATTTACCCATAGCGAATGAAACAAATTTTTTTGTAGGATTTGACGTCGGAAGGGAAACAATTGACGATGTAATCGAAGCGATCAGAGATAATAAAAATTTGGCTCAATTTCTTTCTCTTTAGAAAAAAATTTTAAATTAAGTAAAATAAGAATGAGATATAAAATCGGAGTAATGGGAAAAGCCGGCCGGAGCAGGGGATTGCCAGATAAAATAATGAAAGCCGCGGAAATTATTGGCAAAGAAATCGCTAAAAAAAATTGTATTTTAGTAACCGGCGCTTGCATGGGCGTGGCAGATATTGCCGCTAAAGCCGCTTCAAAACAAGGCGGTTTTGTTTTTGGCTATTCACCCGCTAAAAATTTAAGAGAACATTTGGAACCTCCCATTTCTTATCCTTACCCCCCTAACGATACAGAGTTGATTTTTACAGGCCAAGGGAAAATTGGCCGCAACGCCTTGTCAATTACGGAATGCGATGGGGCAATCTTTATTGGCGGCGGCATAGGCGCATTAAATGAATTTTCAATCGCTTATCATGAAGATAAAGTAATTGGAATACTGGAAGGACTGGGGAGCATCGTAGAGAAAATTTTAAAAATTGAAGCCGATTTAAAGGGCGGAACCGGTAAAGAAATCAAAGCCATTATTGTAAAAGATAAAAATCCCAAAAAGCTGGTGGAAAGAGTTATTGAAGAAATTGAGAGAAAAAATGAAAAACCAAGAAGAGAAATCCCAATCACTTTTAAAAATGAGAGGGGAAAAGAGTTGGCGGGAGTTCTGCATCTACCGGAAAAACAAAAACCGCCTCTAGTAATAATCTGCCACGGTTTTCAAAACAGTAAAACAGACAGAAAGTTTGTAAAACTGGCCAGAGTTCTTCAGAGAGAAGGAATCTGCGCTTTCAGATTTGATTTTGAAGGGTGCGGCGATTCCGAAGGCGAACCAAGCGAGATAACGGTGAAAAATGAAGCCGCCGATTTAAATTCGGCGTTCAAAGCCATTCAAAAAGAGGTTGATGTAGATTTAACAAGATTAGCTTTTGTGGCTGCAAGCTTGGGAAGCGTAGCGGTAAGCCAGTTTTTAAGTCAATATAAAATACCGGTCAAAACATTGGTTTTTTGGAGTCAGGCATTTAATCAAAAAGAATTGTTAAAAAAATGGTATACCATGGAAGATAGAAAAGAGATTAACTCTAATGGCGTAATATATAAAGGAGGAAAAGAAATTGGCAGGGATTATTATCTCGAAAATAAAAATAAAGACTATTCTCGCATTCTTTCCAAATTAAGATCGCCGATTTTAATAATCCACGGCAAAGAAGACAAAGATGTTCCTTTGGAATTGTCTTATGAGTTAAAAAAACGCTACAGAAACATATCTTTGATTGTTTTATCAAAAACGAATCACAAATTTGAGGATTTTCAATCACAGGAAAAATTGATTCAACAGACCGTAAAATGGCTGAAGCGATATTTATAAAAGGAATTCAGTTTCTTTAAAAAACAGCTGCCAAATTCATAGGTAACCATTTTCTTTTGTGATATATGAATAATAAGTAAATGCTTTTTCTTTTTTGTCTATTTGATTTGGTTCGCAATCTTCAAAGGGCCAAGAGGACAATATTATTTTTACGTCTTTTCTTAATTCTGTCTCAAGTTTTTTTCTTAATCTCGCGTAACTTTTCGGCAATAAAAAGATATAGACTATATCGGCTTTTGAGAGGTCGTATTTGTAGAAATCGCCGTAATAAATTTTTACATTTTTATAAAATAAAGACTTGATTTTTGAATATAAAAATAAAAGCGGAGAAATTTCTATTCCCACACAGTTTACGTTATACTTTTTTGATAAATAAAATAATAATTCTCCATCGCCGCTGCCTAGATCATAAAATAACATACCGGGTCGTAATCCCGCTAATTTCGTTATTCGATCAAAGTCCTCTTTTTTTGTGGGTAGCCAAACTGCCGCGAAAAAAGCGCCTGTGAATGTTAAAATTATTAAAATTAAGATAGGGATTAAGAAATACATATCAAAATTATAATATCACTTGCATTCCCCCTATTTTTTTAACTCCTCTTTTTCGATTTCTTTTAAAAATTTCAGCAATAATGGGTCGTCTATAACTTCGTCGGCGTGTTCCCACCAAGGCAGAGTGGGGATTCTTTACGCCATAAAAAGTTATCCCTTTTCTTTTGACGTTTTTTAGTCGCCCAGCTTCTATTAAAAATTTGAGAATACTTTTCATATACCGAGTCCCGCAAAGCGGGACGAGTCGAAGAACTTCGTTCTTCTCCACCCTTCGTCTCGTTTCACGAGACTCGGGTAGCTGAAGACGAGGACGCAGTCCTCGTCCCCTACCCAAGCGAAGCGAAGAGTGAAGATGAGGCGAAGTCCTCATCGCTACCGATTTTTAAAAAATTGTCTTAATTCCCTAACGTTATCGACATATACCAAAATTTTTTTAATCTCCACTTCGATTTCCGGCGGGATTTTCCTGCCCCTTAACAGTTCTTTTATGGCAATTAACTTCTTTAAATTGCCTCGTTTTAATTTATAATTCCATTTAATATATGCCAATTCACTTAGGGTTCCGGCGCTTAATCCCACGCAAATACATATATCCGGTAAGGCGGTTACATTATAATTTGTCCAAAACCAGTTTGGTTCTTTTCTAATTTCATCGGCATATTTTATATAGGGCTTTGCGTGCGCGTTAGGCCATGGTTCACCTTTGACGGGATAAAGGACAACCAATTTTTCGCCCCCATTTTTTTTATAGGCATTTCCGATTCTGCTTGCCATGCCTTTATCGCTGTTAATCCATAATTCGCATCCAATTTCTGCGAGAAGATTGCCTATTTCTTTGGTTTTCTGAAGAAAAAAACCCGTCGGCTTTTTTGTAAGCTTGCTTAATTTTTTTATATTTGTTGGCCCGATTATACCGACTTTTAATTTCATAAAACTTTCAAAAACAGCAACTCTTAATCTGTTTTAATTGTACTAAATACTAAGTTTTAAGTAAAATTTAGCAAAAATTTATTCAATCGATGAAATAATAATGCTTTTAGAATTATGAGAAATGCAAAAACGGCTTGCCCCCACACCTAATGTAGGTGTGGGGGCTTGTGGATAAGTTTTGTCAGGATTTGACAAGGTTTTTAGAAAAGTTAAAATATAATTAGAAAAACTATGAAAAAAAATAATATCACAATTGAAGATTTGGCGATAATGGTAGAAAAAGGATTTGATGGCACTGATAAAAAAATTGAGAAAGGTTTTAAAGGGGTTAATATTCGTCTTGATAGAATAGAAAATTTTATCTTGAAACAACATGCCCAGAAAATAGAGTTTTTGGAAAAACGCATACATCGTCTTGAAGAAGCCTTGGCTATAAAATAAACTTAATTTAAACGATAAAACAATTCGGATTTCTCCCTCGGATTTTCTTCGAGGTTTTTTAGTTTCCCGTTTAATGTAATTTTGTCGGGGTTTGCTTTACAAACTCGAGCCCACAGGCGAAGGGTGGGGGCGAAGAGAACTGTGTTCTCTTCTTGAACCTTCACTTTCGCTACGCGAAAGTTCGGTAGAAGAACACGGATGTGTTCTTCGACGTGAAAATGAGGTTGACACAATGTGTCTATTTGTTATGCTAATATTGTATGACTTATAAATTTACTACAATTATAAACCAAGATGATAAATGGTTTGTGGCTCGTTGTTTAGAATTAGGCGTAGTTAGCCAAGGAAAAACCATAGAACAAGCGCAGAAAAATCTTAAGGAAGCCGTTGAGCTTTATTTAGATGGCCAACCTAAAACTAAGAAATATCTTTCGAAAAAGGCGCCTTTGATTACCAGTCTTGAATTAGAGCATGTCTAAAAGGACGTGCTCTGCAAAAGAAGTCATAAGTTCCTCTCCATAAAGAATTAGCTCTCGGTACCTTAAAAGGAGTGTTAGATTTGGCAGAAGTAGATATAGAAGAATTTTTAAACAGAATTTAGGTGTCCTGCCAGGCCCGCCAAACTTAGCTTCGGCGGGCTTTCTGTTAAAACCAGTCTGTGCAAAATGTTTAGAGTGAAGATTAAATAAATAATATAGTATTTTTTTCTTTTTGTCGGGGTTTGCTTTACAAACTCGAGCCGATAGGCGAAGGGTGAAGAAGAGCGCGAATGTGTTCTTCGACTCTTCTTAATCTTCGTCCCGACGCAGGAGGGACTCGGTCAAAGAAGATAAATCTTCTTTTCCACCTGCGTCCTGCAAGGCAGGACTTGGTAAACTAAGAAAAAACGGCTTGCCCCCACACCTACATTAGGTGTGGGGGCTTGTGGATAAGTTTTGTCAAAAATGGTATAATATAAATATGTATAATTGGTCAACCGATATTTCAAAAATGAAATCAGGGGAAGAAAAAACCATTTGGAAACTAGAGCAAATGATTAATTTTGGGTTGGGCAAAACAAAAATCAGCAGAAATTTACTAAAAAGATATTGGTTTAAATTGAAACTAGATCCTGACCGGAGAAAATTTTTAGCTTTCCTCCTATGGAACAAAAAAAATTACTGAACACGGAGCAATTGAAATTTCTGGGCGTATTTTCTAAAGACAAAGAAATTGCCCAGAATTTTTATTTATCCGGCGGAACGGCCCTAACAGCTTACTATATTCCGTACAGATTCTCACAAGATTTAGATTTTTTTTCAGAAAAAGAATTTAATCCGTTAACAATTTCTGTCTTTTTGAAGAAGTTTAAAAAAGAAATAGGATACAAAAAATTTGATTTTCAGAAAAGCTTCAATAGGAATTTATATTTTTTATACATCGGCAGCAAAATCTTAAAGGTGGAATTTACATATTATCCCTTTTCTCCGCTGATTAAGGCAAAGATAGTTAACGGAATAAAATTAGACAGTATTCTAGATATTGCCGTTAATAAAACTTTTACTATCTCTCAAAATCCAAGGACGCGCGATTTCCTTGATTTATATTTTATAATTAAGCGGGAAAATTTTAATTTTTTTGATCTTTTGAAAAAAGCTCGGATAAAATTCGATTGGCATATTGATTCAATTAATCTTGGAACACAATTGATGAAGTCGCTTAGCATAAGAGATTATCCGAAACTAATTAAGAAAATAGACGATAAAAAGTGGCAGCAATTTTATTTGAAAATTGCAAAAAAGTTAGGCCAAAAAGCGTTTATTTAAGTAAAGCAGAGAAAAACCAAAATTTATTAAATAATTTTAAATTCTATATAAAGGAAAGAGTCAATGAGGTTTTGATGCGAAATCTTGTTCCGGCAAAGATTTAATTTAAATTTTTAATAAAGCAAATGATATTCTCGGCCATGTGTCCGAGTTTTTTTATTGAGGAAATTTCTTTAAATTTTAGAGATTTTATTCTTTTTGTCGGACTTTACATTACAAAGTGAAAATGGGATTTTAGCTTGAAAACACGGTCAAGAGGTGTCAGTGGGAAAATTGGAAAACCGCCCGTTGCTGTGCAGTTTTGTTATCTTGAAATTTTCGTAAATCGGAGCTATTCTTGAAGAAGAGATCTTTAATTAGTATAATAAAATAAAATAACAAAAACTTTAATCTTAAGATAAAAAGATGATCCCAAAACATAACTCAATACTGCTCTTTTCTGGCGGATTGGATTCGTTTATTGCTTGGCATTATCTTAAATATCCACCAGCTTTATTTTTTAATGCTGGGCAGTCTTATATTAAAAAAGAAATAGAAGCAGTAAAATTTTTTTCTAGAAAATACAGAAAGATGAAACTTTATATTGATAATTCTTTAGATCTTTCAAGATGGGAAGAAGGGAACTTTTACATTCCATATAGAAACATTTTTTTCGTGATGATCGCTAGTCTATATGCTCCAAAGGTATACTTAGTCGGAATAAAAGGCGACCGCGTTGATGATAACAATCCAAATGCTAGTAGGTTAATGTCAAAATTTTTATTGAATTTTAATGATAATAAGAGTGTTGAAGTAACTAGTCCATTTTATAAAATGAGTAAGAGCAATTTGGTAAAATGGTATATTGATAATAAGTTGCCAATTGAAGACTTATTGAAAACAATATCTTGTTATAGTAAAAAAACAATAAATCAATGTGGACAGTGCAATTGTTGTTTCAGGAGATGGGTGGCGCTGGAAAACAACGGCATAAAAGAAGAATACGACTCACCTCCATGGGAATGGGAAGGAGCGAAAGAATATATTAAAAAAATGAAGGCCGGATTATACGATAAGGAAAGGACAGAAGAGACATTTCTAGCCTTGAAGAAATACATAAAAATATAATAAAATTATTTATTAAAGGGTAAAAGGTATAAAATTTAAATATAAAAAACATGAATATAAGAAAAGCAAAATTTAACGATCTGAAAGCGATAGAAGATCTGAATAACAAATATTTTCATGAAGAAAGGGATTTTGGGGAAACTATTGAAAATAAAAATAATTGTTTTCTTGTCGCGGAAGAAGGAAATAAGATAATAGGATTTAGCGGAATCCGTTTTTTTAAATGGAATAATACATCCCAGATCATCGATATCTTTGTCCATCCAAATCATCGGGGAAAGGGTTACGCGAGCCGATTTATAAACAGAATAAAGGCAGAAGCGAAAAAATTTAAAGCTAGAACGATTATCGCCGAGGCTCCATCCTTGAACAATGTCTTGGCGGTATATATCAAAAATGGATTCCGTGTCTGCGGATTTAACGACAGATATTATTCTAATAGCGCAAAAGAAATTGCCATATTTTTATCATTTGATATGAATTAGTTATAAAAAAGCATGAAAGATGTGCAAAATCTTAAAGACAATAGGGGAATAAAAATAAATGAAGTTGGAATATCCGATCTTAGAATTCCATTATTCATAAAAAGTGGAAGAGTGCGCCAGCAGGTAATTGCATACATAAAGATGGGGGTGGATTTATTTGCTAATATCAAGGGGATTCATATGAGCAGATTTATAGAAATTGCAGAAAAAGTAAAAAATTCAGAAATCAGCGATGGAATGATAACTAAAATTTTAAAAGAAATTAAAAATAGATTAAATGTCAATTATTCAAGGGTAGAAATGTCCTTTACTTATTTTTTGACTAAAAAAACTCCGGTATCAATGAAAACTTGCACGGTATCCTATGAATGTAAAATTATAGGGGAATCGGGGGAAGACAACACGAGATGGAATTATTTTGAGATAATAGTTCCTGTGTCCACGTTATGTCCCTGCAGTAAAGAGATAAGCAAATATGGCGCCCATAATCAAAGAGCAGAGGTTCTATTAAAAATAAAAACGAAACATTATTTAAAAATAAGCGAAATTATTAAAAAAATTGAAAATGAATCAAGCGGAGAGCTATTTTCCATACTGAAAAGAGTTGATGAAAAACATGTTACTGAAAAAATGTATAATAATCCAAAATTTGTTGAAGATGTCGTGAGGGGCATTGCATCTTGGGTTATGAATGATAAAAGAATAACAGACTTTATAGTTACGTGTAAAAGTTACGAATCAGTCCACACTCACAATGCATATGCAATAATAATTAACGAAGAATATAAATGTTAGTTACTAAAAAATTTACATTTGATTCCGCTCATAAATTAAAAAATTATAAAGGCAAATGTAGGAATTTGCATGGCCATACATATGTTCTATACGTTACTGTAAGTGGCAATATTGATAAAAAATCAGGAATGGTCATAGATTTTTCCGAAATCAATAAAGTTGTAGAGAAAAAAATAATCAGTATTCTTGATCATAATTATATAAACAAGATTATAAAACAACCCACAGCAGAAAATATATCAGTCTGGGCTTGGAGCCAAATAGAAAAATATTTAAAAGTTTATAAAATTGAGCTTTGGGAAACTCCTGATAGCTTTGCAACTTATTATGGAGAATAAATTAAAAATAATTGAGTCATTTTCGTCAGTTCAAGGGGAAGGAATCCACTCCGGGTTACCAACTTATTTTGTTAGGTTGTCTGGGTGTAACCTCAGATGTTATTATTGTGATACTAAATATTCATATAGTGGAGGAGAAGAAAAAAAAATTAAAGATATCTTGAATGATATCGCAAGGCAAAAATTTAAATTAGTTTGTCTTACTGGAGGTGAACCCCTTCTTCAACCAGGAACAAAGATTTTAATAAATAAGTTGGTTGATCTTGGCTATAATATTGATATTGAAACGAATGGGTCAATTTTAATAAATGAGTTTAATAATTCCTCAAAAATACTTTATTCTCTTGACGTTAAATGTCCTTCATCTGGAATGTCGGAAAAAATGAAATTAGATAATTTAAAGTATTTAGCAAAAAAAGATCAGGTAAAATTTATAATAGGGAATAGAAACGATTATATTTTTTCTAAAAAAATAGTAGAAAGATACAAATTAATAAAAAAAACAAACATCATTTTTACTCCAGTTGATGGAATCAAGGCAAAAAAATTAGTTGAATGGATTTTAATAGATGGTTTTGAGGTAAGAATTGGATTGCAGATTCACAAAGTCATATGGAAATCTGAAAGAGAAGAATTAAACATATGTAAGGATTGATTTTAAATACGACGATTATCTTGACTTTTATCTTCACTTATTATACAATTTAACGTTGCCTAATAATCAAGAAAAACCATAAAATGGTAGCTTGATTTTTAGAAGAGTTCATTGAAAAACTATGGCTTATTTTGGTTATGTTTTAATGTGATGCTCAGCTTGATACAGGGAATTAAAGGAATTAAAAAATACAGAAGGAGGTGCAACATGATAATTTTAGGAGTTAATGGGTGGATGGAAAGAAGTCATGATGCGGCTGCTTGCCTCGTCATAGACAATCAGATCATTGCTATGGCAGAAGAAGAGAGGTTTATAAGACAAAAGAACTCTTTTGATAGACTTCCTTTGAACGCCATAGCCTATTGTGTTCAAGAAGGAAAGATAAGGCCTGATGATATTGACGTTATTGCATGGGGTTGGGATTTTCCGCTCGTTTATAAGCTTCACGGAAGGGAATTTCCTTATGATACAAACGCTCTTAACGGGCTTTTGTTTCCGAAGAAATACTATCCGAGAAAAGAGAGGATGATCCCTGTGGAATTCATTTCGCATCATCTGGCTCACGCTGCAAGCGTATACTGCGCTAGAGAGAATGATGAGCCACTGCCTATAATTGTAGTGGATGGAGAATCAGAAGATTGTTCCGTCTCAATCTTTTTAGGCAGAGAAGGGAAGATAGAGAAAGTTAGGGAATATCCAGTGCAGGTTTCTCCCGGCTTTTTCTATGAGGCTGGTTGTAAATATTTAGGATTTACAACTTGGCAAGCAGGGAAATTGATGGGACTTGCGTGTTATGGAGAGCCTGCCCTCGTGAACTTTTTCGAATTAGTGAACGGTGGCGGAGTTATCGCTCCATTATCCAGTCTCAAGCTTGTAGCGAACAACACCTTGGATTGGGAAGAAGAGATAGTGGATATATGGATGAGCAGATTTGAAAAAGAATGGGGGAGTAAGAAAAATCCTTCCTATTCTTTCTTAACGTCTAGTGGTTCGTTCAGACCAGTTCTTGAACCGGGAATTAGAGAAAAGAATATTGCAGCATCTATACAATCGGAGCTTGAGAGAGTATATGGCTGGTATGTAAGTGAAGCCGTAAGAATTACCGGTCATAGGAATATCGCCTTAGCAGGAGGTGTGGCCCTAAACTGTTCGGCCAATGGAATGTTGCTAGATTGCGGTTTTGCTGAAAGCATATGTATCCAACCCGCCTCAAACGATCCTGGGGTGGCTATTGGTGCAGCAGTTCTAATGCTTGGCGAGATTACTCCCGGATTGCTTAGGACCCCCTATCTTGGTCCTCAGTTTAGCAGAGATGAGATGTTCTCATTATTAAAGAAAGTAAAGGCTAATTTCGTTGAACCGAAAGATATTTATCTGGAATCAGCGAAGGCGTTAGAAGGCGGAGAAGTGGTAGGTTGGTTTAATGGGAGAATGGAATTTGGTCCGAGAGCTTTAGGCGGAAGAAGTATTTTGGCAGATCCAAGAAGAAGAGACATGCACTCCATAGTCAATAACATAAAAACAAGAGAATTATGGAGGCCCCTAGCTCCTTCTGTACTAGAAGGGGGAGCTGGTGATTTTTTCTCTTCTGGCAGGAAGTCGCCATATATGCTTATTAGAGATTACGTAAGGGCCGAGAAAGCGTCTCAGATACCAGCTGTAGTTCATGTTGACTATTCCTCAAGACTGCAAACCGTTAGCAAGAGTTTTAACCCTTGCTACTACGAACTTTTAAGCTCTTTCCAGTCGTTAACTGGTGTTCCAGTTTTACTGAACACCTCATTCAATAGCGAGAAGGAGCCGATAGTCTGTAGCCCACCAGATGCATTGAAAACTTTTTACGAAACAGGGATGGATCTATTAGCATTGGGTCCCTTCCTTGTTAAGAAATGGAGGTGAATCATGAAGATTCTGGTTTTTTCGCCGCATCACGATGATGAAACGATAGGGTGTGGAGGCAGTATATGCCTCCACACATCTAAAGGAGATGAGGTTGCTGTTGCTTTTATTTTTGCTGGATGGTCGGCCGTCCCAGATGTTACCAATAAGAAAGAGGCAGCCCTTATTATCCAGAACGAAGCAAGAGAAGCTTGCGAAGATTTGGGAGTTTCAAATATAATAGAACTTTTTTTTGGAGATAGAGCTTGCTATCCAAGTGAAGACGCAACAGGTTCTCTCGTGAAAGTATTAAGGGATATTGGTCCGGAAATAGTATACATACCTCATCCGAATGATGGAGATCGAGAACACAGATTCGTGAGCGAAATCTCCATAGAAGCTCTATGGATGTCATCGAGCGATTACTTTCCAGATCTTGGCAAGAAAATAGATGCTGTTAGGGTTGTTCTTGGTTACGAGGTATGGAAACCACTCCAAAGCTACCAATATTTCAAAGACATATCTGATGTTATAAGTATAAAGAAGAGCGCGCTTGAGAAATATAAATCCCAATTAAAAGTCAAAGATTGGGTCAGGGCATCTCTTGGACTTAATGCTTACAGGGGAGTAATCGCCGGTAATTGTTCTTATGCCGAAGTGTTTCAGGTGATCAAGATTGACAAATTGCCGTAGAGTCGAAGAGAACTGCGTTTTCTTCTTCATCTTCGCCTCCTTACAGAAGCTCGATATAAGAGGTGTGTAATGGAAAGATTGCCAATAACCGTTGTGGTGCCTGTTTCGAATGACAAAAGGATAGGGAAATGTATAGATAGTGTTGATGAAAACGCTGAGATCGTTGTGGTTCTGAACAATAATCCCACGACGGAGGTTGTGGATATTGTCAGGATCAGCAGACGTTGCAAAATCATAATCATAAATGAAAAAGGTTGTAATTTGGCCAGGGTATTTAACGAAGGGATAAAATCAGCGACACACGACAAAATAATGCTGATGAACTCCGATTGTACGTTTCAACCGGGATTAATCAGGGAAGCCAGTCGGCAACTTGATTTCTATGATGTTGTTAAGGCAAGGGTCGTGTTTGATTACGAAAAATACTCTCAATATCTGGTGTCGCAATGCAGATACCTTTTCCATCATATTTTTGATGGGGGAAAAAATTTGTATGGCCCAGGGTTATCTTTCAAAAAGAGCATATTAAACATGATCGGAGGGTATTTTTTTGACGAGAGGATGGGATGGGGAGAAGACGGAGAACTTTCCAATAGGATAAAATCTTCTTCCCTAAAAATCATGATTCTTAAACAGAATGTCGATCACGGAAAAGAAGGAATGATCCATGATTTAAAAATTGCCTATAAGATTGGTAAGGGAAGCGGAATAAAAAACAGGAAAAACGGCGTCTCTATAAAAGATGCTCTCACTGCAGACCTTAGGCACATTTTAAAGGATCAGAAGAGGCAGTTTAGGCTTGCCTATAAGCATGGTGGTCCTGTTCTCGTGAATTATTTCCTTCTCTGGAAGATCGTCTTCCATCTCGGTTTCTACGAAGAAATATTGAAAAGGAGGTATGATGGTGGCAGATGATTATACAGAAAATCTGCTTGGAAAGATGGAGAAATATGGAATAAATCCGGACAGCGACCGCAAGGATCAGCATTTCATTGTTTGCAAGGATGTAGTGGATAAGTTAGTCGATGCAGCGCACATTTCAAATGAAGACTATGTCCTTGAGATAGGTCCCGGTATCGGTCAGATTACTGAAGCGATTCTTCAAAAAGGGGCGAAACTTGTTTCAATTGAGATTGACACTAGATTCCGCGATATAATCGCTGATATCAAGACAAGATATGCGAGTAGGTTTGACGTGATTTGGGGTTCGGCTTTGGAAGTTGAGTGGCCCGTTGATGTAAACAAGATAGTTATGAATCCGCCATTCAGCATACTTGAACCTCTTCTGGAGATTCTTTATGCCCGAAGAGAAATAGAGTTAATCTCAATGATCGTCGGCAGAAGGTATTATGATAACGCTATCCAGAAACCAGGAAGCCGGAGCTTTAATAAATCCGCGCTTATGACACAAGCGAAATTTGATTCAGCACTGGTCATGGAAATCAACAAAGAGTGCTTTTATCCGCTGTCAGGAGGAAAGTCTGTAGTTATGACTCTGACCATTAATAAGAGACCTAATCCTGTCTTGAGAAGTTTAGCGAATTTCTATGTCAATCACCGGGAGATCAATACTAAATTTGTTGTGAATCAGGTTTTAGATCTTCTTAATATGAACGCAAGAAAATATAAGAGAATTGAAGAGGTGATCACGATTAGGGATGTTGGCATTGACGTCGCCATACTAAACAAACGATTGCAGGATCTGAGTAATTCGGAATTAGCTCAGATTATTCAGAGGATGACCTCGCAGATCAACTTTCAACGGAAGAAGCCAAAAGAAAGATTTCTGGTGAGATAACTCTCACAGAAATTTTAACGAAAGCCCTATTAGGTAAGCCAACCTTATAGGGCTCTTTATTATTAGTTTCTCGTCCAATTTAAAATAATTAACAATATCACATGGGGTGGTTTTTGTTGAAGATTCCCCCTTTTAAATTTTCGTCAAAACGAGACGGTTCAAAATGCTTCTTTTCTGTAGCCCGTTTGTCTTATTTTGTGTTAAAATTAAAATAATATAAGACTTGAAAGAAACGGGCTGGCGGGGAAATCATAAAATCGCCAATTAGGCTTTTTTAGTAGAATCAACTTATGATTATAGGAAAGGGAGCGGGTATTATTTTAATAGCTAATAATGGAATGATTCTTCTTCAGTATAGGGATAAAGATAATAGATGGAACCAAGATTCTTGGAGTGAGTTTGGTGGTCAGATAGAAGAAGGCGAAACGCCAGAAGAGACAGTTAAAAGAGAATTAAAAGAAGAGCTTGGAGTAGAGTTGGTAGATTTGAAATTCTTTAAAAAGTATGAATTTCAAAGAAAAAAGGGAATTTATGAACAATTCGTTTTTACTGCTTCGCTTAATTACCCTCTTGAAAGATTAAAGAAACAACAAAAAGAAGGCAATAATTTAGCACTCTTTGCTTACGAAAAAATAAAAAATCTGAAGATGGCGGATTATACAAAAGAGATATTAGAAGATTTTTTTAAATCTGTACAAAATAAGTTTTAACATTGTCTAAAACATCTCTCTAGAATTCATGGCTAACAATATCAATTATTTAATAGTAAACCCACCAAATATTCCACAGAACGATCCCTCTATCTTAATTGAACCAGTTGACGCACTAACTCTCGCCACGTGAATACAACATAATCATAAAAGTCAAACAGGAAATAAGAAGGGAATATTGCACAGACGATTTTTATACATTGGCTCACTGTCCGGACACACCTCAAGATTTGTTGCGAGAATATGCAATCTTCTTTCCGGACGAATCATTAATATGGGACAATGATGTTAATTGCAGCGGATTTCAACAAGCCAAAAGGGAGGAAATCATGAAAACAAATAATCAGGTCGAAGCCTTTCTTTTTAGAAAGTCTCCTTCTCGAGGAGTCCTTTTTCTGGTATTGAAAAGAAGTCCGGAGAAAGGTGGATTCTGGCAACCCATTACAGGAAACGTAAAAGAGGGAGAAACTTTTGAAGAAGCAGCCCGGCGCGAAATTCAAGAAGAGACGGGAATAACTCAAACACTAAGCTTAATTGATACCGGCTATTCTTTTGACTTTTTCGATGATAACCGGTGGCAATATGAACGAGTGTTTGGTGCGGAAGTAGGGGAAGATACTTCTATTGTTCTTTCTCGCGAACACATTGAATTCAGGTGGGTCACCAAAGAAGAAGCCTTAAATCAATATCTAAAGTGGCCCGGCAACAAAGAAGGCCTTAAAAAGCTATCCGAGTTTTTAGAAGGAGAGAAAGAATGAATTCCGAAGAAATTTTGGCAACCCATAAAAACTATTGCGATACCTAGAAGCAAAAGTCAAATTTTTTTATATAGAAAAATTTAAAAAAATTAATAAAATCTATTTTGCATTTTCATTGCGGCGTTAAGCGCCACTGGTTTTTTGTTTAAGAAACATTAAACATCTAAAGATTTTTCTTCTTTTTGTCGGGGTTTACATTACAAACTCGAGCCGATAGGCGAAGGGTGAAGAAGAACACGAATGTGTTCTTCGACTCGTTCCGACGTAGGAGGGACTCGATAAATTAAGAAAAAACAGCTTAAAGTTTATTGATAGATATTTAATCGCTAGCCGTTTTAGTAGAATTGGCGTAGTAATAAGCGATAAAATATACTATAAGCTTTTAGAGTTGTCGAAAGCTGATTCAGAGATTACTCCATTAGTCGTTGAATTATTAGCTAAATTAGGGGCTAGCGTAGAATCTAAGCAAAAAGTAAACGGTATAATTTTAGTGAGAGAACCAACACAATTTAGTTTTGGCAGAGCTTCTTACGAAATAACCGAAGTTTGTAACTATAGGTGCAGCCATTGCTATTTAGGCCACAAAACGAAGAATAATCTTTCTGTTTTAGATAAGAAAAAAATTATAGAATTAATCGAGATATCAGGTTGTATTTGGTTACAAATCACGGGCGGAGAGCCGCTCTTAGATAAAGATTTTATTGAAGTTTATTCATACGCATATTCTCTGGGGTTTTTAGTCACAATATCTACAAATGGTTCATTGCTTAGTGAATACCAAATTACTGATATACTTAAAGCATATCCACCATATAGATTGACTATAAGCGTTTACGGAGCAACAGCAGATTCTTATGAAGCGTTAACGCAAACATCTGGATCATTTCAAAAATTTATGAATGGTATTAATTGGGCCAAGAAAACAGCAATTAGAACAAGATTGAATATAATTACTACTAAATATAATCAAGGTGAAATAGATGAAATGACGGACTTGGCAAAGAATTTTGGTTTTGAATATTATGTTTTTTCAACGATTTCCCCAACTATTAGCGGGAACTCTGCTCCAATTGAATTAATGGCTCAAGATTGCGAGAGTATAAAAAAACGTAATAAATTTATCCCGAAAGAAGATTGCTATACGTCATGTAGGGCAGGTCAAATTTCTTTTCATGTTAATTCTGTGGGGAATATGAGTATTTGCAAAACTGCCAGGGAGTCAAGCGTCAGTCTACTTTATGAGGGCGGGATTGGTTTCCATAAGCTTTTTCAGTTTTCAAAAGAATTACTAAATTCACCGTCATTATGCAGCTCTTGTGATTCAAGAAAAAGCTGTACCACTTGCCCACTAATATTAAAATTGTACTTACAGAGTGGATTAGTCCCTTCATTTGTGTGTAGAAAATATTATTCGAAAGGAGGTGAAAAGAATGAATCAGAAACTTAAAGATGTTGAAGTCATCGACCTGGACGAACTAGAGAAAGCCACGCTGTGCGCTTGTAAGGCCGGTGACGATCTCCCGTGGCCATAACACGGGCAAGGGCTTGTAGCATTATTGCTATAAGCCCCCTTTTTTGTTATGTTTAAAAGAACAATTTTTATTATGAACCATTTAGGTAGATATAAGAGTATAGATAAAATTGTCGCCGTTTGGACCAGTTTTTTTAATGATGAGGTGTTTTATGTTCCCGCCCTAGGATTTGTTTATCCTTCGGATAATTCTGTTAAAAAGTTTTTAATTGATGTGTTGAAAAATTCTGAAACGAATAGATTTTTACCCTACGATGGGAATAAGAGATGGTTTCAAAAAAAAACAGAGAAAATAATTTTGTCCGCTATTGTCGCTAATGATAAAGAGATTTACATACCAGTAAAAGATAGCTTTAAAAATGTTTTAAAAATTTTTTATTATTCAAAAAAATCTCTAAATAATACAACATTAACGAAAGTAAAAAAAATTTATATAAAAATAAAAAACGCTCAAAGGGTTGATAATTTACGCCTTCAATGTTTTAAAAAACCGAAGATTAAAACAGAATTCATTTGCCACAATATTTATTTGAAGAATATTACCCCAAGTGATAATCTCGTCAAATCCTCCAAAGAAATTCATTATTATAATGAACTATCAAGCAAAACCCAATCGACCTTCAGCAATCTTGGGAAAGGGTCTGAACTTGAGGGGTTCGACTTTTTATGGAAAGAATTTATTATTAAAAACAAAAAACTAAACCCAATTATCTGCGCTACGTCAAAAAAAAGAATTGTTGGAGCCATAGGTCCCTTAGATATATTAAACGATGCTTGGGGCGTACCGTTTTTACTTCCGCCATACTTTGGCGTAGCTGACAAAATGCGGAGAATGGGTATAGGGAAAAAATTATGGAAAGCCGCCATGAATTTCGCTTATCAAAAAGGCGTTAAATATACTCTTGTTCAAAATATATCAAATTCGCCTGCGGCTCGATTTTATAAAAAACAAGGATTATCTAATATGGGTAAAATTTACTCCCGCCTTTTAATCAAATGATTGCAAGAAGAATTAATTAAATATTAACTAATTTCTTCTTTTTGTCAGACTTTACATTACAAAGTGAAAATGGGGTTTTAGCTTATAAAATGAAGAAAAAACGGCTTGTGGATAAGTTTTGTCAGGAAAACTTGACAGAACTCTTTGCTCAAGATATTATAAAATCAGCAGTCGGGAAATCTACATCCCGGCAAACAACTGAATATTCAGAGAAAAATCCAGCCAAGAAAGGAGGCAAGGAAAATGCAAATGCATCTTCAAAGCGTTTTAAATGTAGCTGTGAGAGTGAAATCTGTACCACAGCTACAGATTGTTGAAAAAATACCAGTCGTAATCGATCGAGATATAAACATCTCATACGAAAACAACTGGTGGTTGTATTGTGCGACTTTGCCTATAATGTGGGTATTAACATTTTGGGTAATTCTTAAAAAGAAAATTTTTAGGAATAATCTTGAAACAAATACTCTTTGGTTTGACGGCTTGAGTAAATCTTGTCGACAGGTAAAAGAGGGGGCTGCTTCTTGGCACGCTCTAGATGTTATCTATAATTTCCCTTTTGGACGCGAAAGCAAAGTAGGGGATTACTGGTTTGGAATGATGAATGCCCAAGCCGTTCGTAATCGCCTCAAGATCGTGAAGCGTGAATTAATGAGCGCGATAGAACATGTTGCTAGAACCAACCAGCAGATTCGATTACTGTCTCTTGCGTGTGGTTCGGCTCAAGCCGTAATTGAAATCATGGCTGAAATGAAAGAACTGGATATTCGCGCAACGGTCGTCGATTTGGATCCAACAGCGATTGATTATGCGCGAACTTTGGCCAAACAATATGGTATTGAAGATAAGATTACTTTTATTGTGGGCGGTGTTTCAAATGTAGAGAAGGTCACCAACGGAGCACGGCCTCATATTATTGAGATGGTTGGTTTTCTTGATTATCGCCCAGACGCAAAAGCAGTGCGACTTGTGAGTCAAATTCACAAATCCCTTTTGCCGAATGGGATTTTTCTTACAGGAAATACCTGTCCGAATTTAGAACAGCATTTCTTAAGGTGGGTTATCAACTGGTCAATGATTTATCGAAAACCCAAGGTCTTGGGTGATATAATCACCAAAGCGGGATTTTTAGCCCAGGATTGCCGTATCTTTTGCGAGCCGCTTGGCATTCATGCTGTAGCAGTTTGCCGAAAATTTGTTTAACCCCTGAAAAGATGATACAATTAAGTAGTATCTTTCAGGGGTTTTTTATGTGGCTTTTTCCACTCACAGCTTTTGTTAATGCAGTTATTAGTTTTTTTCTGGGGGCTTTGGTTTATTTAAAAAACCGGGGGTCTCGATTAAATCAAAGTTTCGTCTTATTCGCATTTTCTGTAACTGTTTGGAGTTTTAGTTATTCTGTGTGGCAAATTGTGACAGAGCCAAAAAGTGCTCTTTTTTGGGCCCGGGCATTAATGGTCGGGGCTATTTTTATTCCTATTTGTTATTTTTATTTCGTGATTTCTTTTTTAAATATTGTAAATGAAAAAAGAAAAATTCTTGTCTTTGGAATTCTTCTCAGTTTCATTTTCTTTTTGTTAAATTTCACTTCATTATTTGTCGTAAGAGTTGTCCCGAAGTTAAATTTTTCTTATTGGCCAGAACCGGGCATTGCTTTTCATCCATTTCTTGCAATGTTCTTTACTTATGCGATTTATAGCTGGTATTTACTTATTAGGGCTTACTATAAATCTACAGGCATTCGGCGAGAGCAAATTAAATATGTTTTTATTGGAACATTGATTGGTTTTCTTGGTGGTTCAACAAATTATTTTCTTTGGTACGATATTCCTATTCTTCCGTACGGTAATATTTTAATAATAGTTTATCTTATATCAATTGCCTATGCAATCATAAGATATCGTCTAATGGATATTCGGTTTGTGCTGGGTAGGGGGGCGGTGTATCTTCTTTCTCTGGTTACAGTTGTTGGTTTGGCGTTTTTCATGATGTTTTTGAATGGTCGATTTTTCAGCGACCTTTCTTTTAATGTTACCGGGCCTGTTATTTTAATTATCAGTATTTTGTTTTTTCAGCCGGTGTTCAGATTTTTTGAAAAGTTCGCTTCAAGATATTTTTATTACACTTTTTATTCTTACCAGACGGTTCTAACGGATTTAGGAAGAAAATTGACAAGAGTCTTGGATTTGGACAGATTTTCTTTTTTGGTTGTAAGCACCCTGATAAATACAATGAAACTGGAGAGAACGGCAATTCTATTGCGGGAGGAAAAAACAGGGGAATATCAAATCCAGACAAATATCGGCTTCAAAGAAGAAAACGGCATTGCTTTGGTGAACGATGAATTTTTGACCAAATGGATGGAGAGAACTCAAAAACCGTTAGTGTATGAAGAGCTTTCTTTACTGATTAGGGATACTCGAAAAGATGGAGAAAAAGGTGAAGAGAGAAAAAAATTAGAGGCCTTAAGAGACGATATGAAAAAAATGGGAGCCGCTTTTTGCCTGCCTTTGTTTATGGAAAGAAAAATTATCGGCTTGATTCTTTTGGGAAACAAAATTTCTAAAGACCCGTATTCAGAGCAGGACGTTGGTTTGTTGATAACTCTTTCCAATCAGGTTTCAATTTCTCTTCAGAACGCCCTCCTTTATTCTGAAACAATGAAATTTGGCGCAAAACTTGAAAAAGAAGTGGCGGAAAGAACAAAAGAGTTAAAAGAGGCGTATGATGACTTAAAAAAACTTGATAAAGCTAAATCCGAGTTTATTTCAATCGCTTCTCATCAATTGAGAACGCCTTTGACCGCGATTAAGGGCTATATTTCAATGATGCTGGAAAACACATACGGAACGCCGCCGGAAAAAATGGAAAAACCCCTAAAAAACATTTACATTTCCAACGAAAGACTGCTAAAATTAGTTAACGATTTATTGAATATATCCCGTATTGAATCCGGCAGACTGGAAATAAAGCTTGAAGAAGCGTCGGTTGAAGAACTCATTGTAAGTATCGTTGAAGAGTTAAAAAATGTGGCAAAAGAAAAAGGCGTTTATTTAAAATTTGAGAAGCCGGCAAAACCCATTTCAAAAATATCAATTGACAAGGATACGATAAGGCAAGTTATTATGAATATAATTGATAACGCTATTCACTACACGAGCCAGGGCGGCGTTACGATAAAAGTCAAAAGCCAAAAATTAAAAGTCCAGATTAAAATATCAGATACCGGCGAAGGGATGACAAAGGAAGAAATTTCCCGGCTCTTTGAAAGCTTTGCGAGGGGGGAAGCGGGAACAAGATTTTGGACAGAAGGAATGGGACTTGGCCTTTATGTGGCTAAAAAATTCGTTGATATGCATAAGGGAAAAATCTGGGCAGAGTCAAAAGGCAAGGGCAAAGGCTCCACTTTTTACATTGAACTGCCGATTAGATAAAAGTCGATGAAAAATGTTTCAAGGTTGAACTTTGAAACATTTGAAAAAGATATTTTGGAAAAAATATCTTTGCCTTAATCATTAACGGAAATTTATGCAGAAAATTTTAATAGTAAGGATCTTTCACTTCGTTCAAGATTCTTTTAATTAAATTTTTTATGAAAAAAATTTTAATAGTAGAGGACGAAAAAATTTTAGGGGAAATGTATCGCGATAAATTTGTTCAAGAGGGATTTGGAATTACTTTAGCGCCTTCAGCTGAAGATGCTTTGGAAATTTTGAAAACAGAAAAGCCGGATTTGATTTTGCTTGATATTTTGCTGCCAAAAACAAACGGAATCAGCTTTCTGGGCAAAATAAAAAAAGACCCGAATCTGTCTTCCATTCCGGTCGTGGCTTTTTCAAATTACGACAGCCCCGAGACAAAAAAAGAAGCGTTTGCTCTCGGAGTTAAAGATTATTTGATTAAAACAGACTATACTCCTCAGGAAATAATTAAAAAAATTAAAAGTTATTTACCCGAGCGAAGCGAAGGGTGAAGAGGAGCGAAAGCTCTTCGACAGGAAAAATAGAAATCCCTAACGCAATAGTAATAATCGGAAAAATATTACAATAAAAATAGTCAATGGTAGTAATTTAACAATTAAATATGGATGTCCAAAAATCCAAAAAGGAGGTAGAATAAGAAAATGATGCGAAAGATTTCTCCAAAAATCTGGATTCCGGTGATTGCTTTTCTTTTGTTGGCAGTTGGTTTAGCTGTTTTTTTAGCTTGGCCGAGAGAAGGAAAAATTTCAGAGGTTGTAACTCCAGAAAAAAAAATCACTTCTCCTGAAGGAATTATCTGGAATGTACCGGTAGGTGACGTCAATCCTGAAACTGAAGGAGAGATTAAAAAGGCAGTTTATGAAGATAGATATTTTATTTCTTTGGGCAAAGATCTAGAGAAAAAAGGCGAATTTATAAGTGTCGAAACCCTTGAAATAGAAAGGGATTGGGTAATATTAGGATACGCCGCTAAATATAAAGAAACTGGAGAATTTATGCCAACAGAAGGAATGGGCATACTAGGGCGCAAAATTAATCAACACTGGGAGATAGCTCATTTTTCTGCCTTATCAGCGAATGAAAAATATTGTCAATGGTTTCAACTGGTACCCGATACTTTGCTTTCGCCAGAAGAAAAAGAATTCGATAAAATGCTTTGTGAATAGTAAGAAAAGAAGAAAGGGGGTATGGTGAGCAATGTGGCGATGGATCATAGTCGGATTTTTATTAATTTTTCTTATTAAAACGAACTCTCCATCAGTTTTTTCATCAGAAGAAAGTCCCTACAAACTTCCCTATTCGGCAGGAAGAGAATATACAGTAAAACAAGGAAATTACGGCGATTATTCCCATAAAGGAAAGGCTACTTTTGCTTTCGATTTTAATTTAGCTGATGGCGCTCCTGTTGCTGTTAGTCGCGCAGGCAAGGTTTTAGCCGTAAAAGATGTTTCAAATAAGGGCGGCTGTGATCCTAAATATAAGAATGAACCCAACTATGTCGTTATTGACCATAGAGACGGCACTTCTGCCCTTTATCTTCATCTACAATACAATTCAGCAACAGTTAGAGAAGGTGAAGATGTTAAGCAAGGCCAAATTATTGCTAAAGCAGATACAACGGGTTGGGCTTGTGGTGCCCATCTCCATTTCCAAGTTCAAGAAACGCCAAAAGATAAGGCTCATTGGTACACCCAATCAATTCAAATTTCTTTTTCTGATGCCGATGTTTTGAGGCAAGAGCCAGATGGAATTCCAAAGGAAAGAAAAAGTTATATCTCGGATAATTATCCACCAACTCCAACTCCTTCGCCGACGGCCCCAGCAACACCAACCCCGACAGCTACAGTAATACCAACTTTAACACCGACACCAACAGCTACTGCAACGGCAACTCCTTCATCGACCCCAACGTCAACTCCTCTCCCCTCTCTCGGCAAACTCGTCTATGAAGATAAAGGGGGAATTTGGACAATTACTGAAGATGGCCGTGAGAAGCAACTCCTGATAACAAAAGGAAGGGAACCGAGCTGGTCTCCTGACGGCAGAAGAATTGCCTATATTAGCGATTGGCTTCAGATAAGAACGGCTAATTATGATGGTTCTGGCGACCAAGAATTAATCAATGAGCGATCCGAGGCTAACATTGGGACGCAGATTCAACGATTTAGATGGAACTCCGATGGTAATCGAATATTCTATCTTTTGTGGCCCGGAGATACTAGCCTTAACTACATAGATTTTTCCACTTCTAAGAAGGGAAAGTTACCACTCGATATTTTCATAACTGATTTTGATATTGTCAGAGGAAACGGAGCAATAGTCTTTGAGACCGGCCAATCGGCAGTAACTAAAGAGATAGAGAGGGGCCAAGACAAATACGGATCCTTTATTATTGTTTGTATTCGTACGGAAAGAACCTTGATTGTTGCTGATAATCAAGGTAAAAATAAACAAAAAGTCTTTGGGAATACTGCAGAGTACTGTAATTATAGGTTGCCTCGTCTAGCTGGCCGCGACCCGGCGCATTACCAATGGTTTTATCCAGCTTTCTCTCCTGACGGTAAAAAAATTACTTTTTTAAATGAGGGTAAACTCTTCACAATTGACGCTGATGGCCGGAACTTAAGGGAGCTAACCCGGGCGACAATGGGTAAGATAGCTTGGTCGCCAGATGGAAAGAAAATTGCCTTTCTCCGTAGCTACATTCAGAATGAAATCTGGATAATCAGCGCTGATGGCAGGGGTGAACCAAAGAAATTAGTGGAGGGCATCAGTCCCACATGGGTATTTGTACCAACAATTCTTTCATAAAATTGAGCCGGAGTATAAAACTTACTTCGGCTTTTGATAATCAGATGAGAGTTAACAAACATAGTTGCGCTGCGAAGAAAAATTTAATATAATAAACTATAATTGGTGGCGATGAGGACTTCGCCTCATCTTCACCCTTCGCTTCGCTCGGGCAGTCAAAGAGAACTAAGCTCTCTTTGACTGTCTCATCCTGTTTCACAGAACTTATATGGGAAATCTTTTACACATTTTTATCACTTCTTTGTGAATCTTATTTAAGATTATTTCATTATTGCGATTCTCAATCGCGCTGTTTATCCATTGGGCGATTTGTTTCACTTCTTTTTTCTTCATTCCTCTGGTTGTAATTGCCGGAACCCCAATTCGGATTCCGGATGGATCCATCGGGCTCCTCGGATCGTCTGGTATCATATTTTTATTAATCGTAATGCCAATTTCATCCAAAGCTGTTTCTGCTTCCTTGCCGGTAACCCCTTTTGATCCGAAAACATCGACTAAAATCATATGATTATCCGTTCCTCCGAACATTAATTTAAAACCATAATTTCTTAATTCATTTTCCAAGACTTTTGCATTTTTTAAAATTTGCCCGGCATAAACCTTGAATGAGGGACCCAAAGCCTCTTTAAATGCTACGGCTTTTGCGGCGATATTATTCATATGGGGCCCGCCTTGAAATCCGGGAAAACACGCTTTATCAATAACTTGGGCAAATTCTTTTTTACATAAAATCATTCCGCCTCTCGGACCCCTTAATGTCTTGTGAGTAGTTGTCGTAACAATATCAAAATGCGGAATAGGATTGGGAAGAGCTTTCCCCGCAATAAGACCGGCGATATGGGCCATATCAAACATAGTGATAGCTCCGACTTTTTTGGCAATATCTAAAAATTTTTTATAGTCAATTTGCCTGGTATAAGACGAAAATCCAGCCAGCATTAATTTCGGTTTTTCCCTTAAGGCGATTTGCTCAAGCTCCTCATAATCAATCAGTCCATCCGCTTTTGTTTTATACCGGATAAAATTATAAATTTTTGCCGATAGCGTAACCGGATGCCCGTGAGTCAAATGTCCCCCGTGAGAAAAATCCATTCCTAAAACTTTATCTCCCGGCTTTAAAACGGCGCTATAAACAATCATATTAGCCGGAGCGCCCGAATGTGGCTGAACATTAGCGTGCTCGGCTGAAAAAAGTTTTTTGGCTCGCTCAATGGCTAAAATTTCAACGGCGTCAGTATAAGGCTGGCCTCCGTAATATCTTTTCCCGGGATACCCTTCCGAATATTTATTCGTAAAAACCGAAGCCAGAGCCTCTAGTACCGCTTTAGAAACATAATTCTCCGAAGCTATTAATTCCATTCCTTCTTGCTGTCTTTTGGTTTCTTTTTTGATCAGTTTATAAACTTGCGGATCGTTTTTCGCTAATTTAGTCATACTTGTTTTTCTTTTTCGCTAGTAGTAACCCTGCCTCCCTGCCATTGGCCGCGGTAAAGATTTGATTCGCCTTCAACTTGAAAAAACATTATGTGCAAAACCCTGGCTCCCATTTCCAAGTCAAACGCTTCGTCTCTGAAATTATAAATGCCCATCACCAGGCCTCCTTTGTATCCCGGCGGAGTTTGACCGCCAAAAATGTAGACGCCCGAACGAAACAAAGTTGACCTTGGAGTCGTTATCGCCAAAAGATCGTCTGGCATATTCAGAGTTTCAATCGTTTTTAAAGCATAATAAGTGCGGGGCGAAAGCGCCACTTTTTGGATTTTTCCCTCTTCGTATTTTGCTATTAGTTCCATCCCCGGCGTTTCTCTTTCCTCTACGCCCAAAAATCCCTTCCCTTTAACTTTATATAACTCCCCTATTCTAATATCAAAGCCGGCTCCTTCAGGATTATTTAATTCTCTTTCTGAAAGATTTTCCACCAATTTTTTTGTTTTTACCAACTCTAAAAGTTTTTTTACACCTAAAACCATGTCTTAATTTTTCTTTTTTTGCAATACAACGAAACTATAGCGATAAGCGTTATTTTTGTCCGGCTCATTTGAAACCCGCTCCACTTCTTCCCATTCATTATAATCAAATTCCGGGAAATAGGCGTCTCCTTCAAAATTACCGTCAATGAAAGTTAAATATAAACGGCCGGCCAAAGGTAAAAATTGTTTATATATAGACACCCCTCCGCATATCATCACTTCTTTTGCTCCGGTATTTTGAGCAATCTGAAGCGCCTCATCTATTGAATAGGCTGTGATACAATTTGGCGCATGGAAACTCTTATCTAAGGTTAAAATGATATTTGTTCTCAAAGGCAAGGCCTTGCCGATTGATTCAAATGTCTTTTGTCCCATAATTATCGGTTTTCCCACGGTTAACGAGCGAAAATGCTCCATATCTGCCGGTAAATTCCAAGGCAGAGAATTTTTAATTCCAATAACTTGATTATTGCCTATAGCGACTATGATTGATATTAACATAAATTTGGCATCGCGTTATGTATATGCTATTATATGATAATATTTATGAAAGTGCAAAAAAATTCTATAGTTTTAGATTATTCCGAGCTGGAAAAAATTATTAACGCCCATAAAACTTTGGGGCACAAAATTGTCTGTACAGCCGGCTCCTGGGATATGCTTCATATAGGACACCTGCGCTACTTAATGAAAGCAAAAGAGCAGGGAGATATTTTGATTGTGGGGGTGGACAGCGACCGAGGGATAAAATTATATAAAAAAAACGAGCTTAGACCCGTCATACCCCAAGAAGAAAGAATGGAAATGCTAAAATACCAGGAATGCGTTGATTATATTATCTCGATAGATGATATAGATGATTCTGGAAAATGGCAATATGAACTATTAAAGACAATCAAACCGCATTTATTTGTGGCGACTACTGACAGTTATTCCGAAGAGCAAATTAAAGATATTAAACTTTATGCTGATGATGTTTTGGTTTTTCCAAGACAGGCGGAAAATACCTCTACAACGGAAATTATTGAAAGAATGATAAAAAAACATCTTGAAGCAATGTTTGCTCATTTTACAAAGAAAAGTTAGCAAAAAGTAGGCGATGAAGACTGCGTCTTCATCTTCAGCTACCCGAGCCGTAGGCGAAGGGTGGAGAAGAACGAAGTTCTTCGACTCGTCCGCCTCTAGCGGACTCGATAAATGGAGAAAAAATTTGTTAATATAAAAAATGCCAGAAAAGGAGAATACGAAGAAGTGATAAAGAAAATAGCTCTAACCGGTAAATGTCCTTTTTGCAAAGAGAATTTTAAGTATCACAAAAAACCCATCCTCAAAAGAAAAAATGATTGGTTCCTGACAGAAGCCAGCTGGCCGTATAAAAACGCCCGCTGCCACTTTATGATTTTAGGAGAAAAACACAAAGAAAACATCTCTGACTTAAAAAAAGAGAGCTTTGAAGCTATATTCTTTTTGGCGCAATGGGCAATAAAAAAATATAAAATAAAAGGGGGAGGATTAGCCGTTAGGTTTGGCGATACAGATTTTACCGGAGCCTCGGTTAGCCACCTCCATTTTCATTTAATTTCTCCTGAAAGGAATCAAAAAACGAAAAAAACAAGGAAAGTTAATTTCCCTATAGGTTAGGCATGAGGCTTTGCCTCATCCTCCACTATAAATTGGCAACTAAATGCCTATGTCTGCCTTTATGGCCGGGTGAGGGTCGTATCCTTCGAGTTGAAAATCTTCGTAATCAAAATCGAAGATGTTTTTTATTTTAGAATTAAGAATCATCCGAGGCAAGGATTTTGGCATCCTGGTTAATTGAAGTTTCGCCTGCTCTATATGATTAAGATACAAATGAGTGTCAGATAGAGTATGGATAAATTCGTGGGCTTTTAGACCTGTGGCATGGGCCGCCATCATTAATAACAACGAATAAGAAGCGATATTAAAAGGGACGCCGAGAAAGACATCGCAGCTCCGCTGAAAAAGATGCAAAGATAACTTTCCTTGACTGTGAAAAAATTTAAAAAAACAATGGCAAGGCGCGACAAAAACTTTATCAACATCTTCCGGGTCCCAGCTGGTTACAACCAAGCGCCTTGAATCGGGATTTTTTTTAATTTCATCTATGGCAATAGAAATCTGGTCAATTATCTTTCCATCTCGCGTTTTCCAATGCCGCCATTTTTCGCCGTAAATCGGGCCCAGTTCTCCCGGAGGAAGGTTATATTTGGCGCAGGCCTCGGGGGTCGCCCACTCATCCCAAATTGTGACGCCGTGTTCCTGCAAATATTTCACATTAGTATCTCCGCGTAAAAACCAAAGCAATTCATAAATAATTGCTTTTAACGGCATTTTTTTTGTGGTCAGCAAGGGAAATCCGTCTTGCATATTAAAACGCATTTGATAGCCGCAAACAGCGACATTCCCCACTCCCTGGGGATCTCCCTTTCTTTCCCCATTTTCCAAGACATATTTTAATAAATCTAAATATTGCCGCATGGTTTTGCTTAGAACCTTACTTTTCTACCGGTACATAGATAATTTTTACTCCGGCTGATTCTAAAACTTTTTTTGCGTCAAAGTTTGAACCGCCCTCTGCAAAAAAAAGATTTTTGATACCCGAACAGGCAATAAGTTTAGCGCAAACAGGACAAGGAAAAGTTGTAGCGTAAAGCGACAATCCTTTGACGGAAATTCCATTTTTAGCAGCCTCGGCAATGATTTTTTGTTCAGCATGAATTGCGCTTGCCAAATCCTGTCTTTCTCCGGGCATAAAAAAATCCCTCACTTCCCCCACCTGATAAGGCGTGTGGTCGCTGGGAATATCTTTATTATTACCATAAAGAATAATTTTTTCATCTTTTACCAATACCGCCCCAATATGACGCCACCAATCGCTGCTCTTTTCCGATTCTTTATAAGCTTCTTTCATTATATCAATATCAAAAGTATCTTTGGAAATGGGAATATTTGAAAGAGGCTGTGTGGATAAAATTTTGCTTTTATCCCAGCGAAGAAAAACTGAAGCCCACTCCACGTTTTCACCCGGTAAATATTTATTATATAAGTTGCGGGATATTTCGTCCTGAATGAGAATGAGGTTTCTCTTTTTAATTTCATCAATATTATTCAAGGACAGAACGGATATGTTTTGGAAACCGAGTTTTTCCAGCAAGCCCATCGCTTCTATTGTATTTAGAGAAGCAATATCTGGTTTAAATTCCGAGAGTTCTTCCAGAAGCTTTTCATCTATGAGATAAATGCCGGAGACCCTGTCTCTATTTTCTTTAAAAAAATCTAAATATCCGCGGTGAATTACGGGAATATGGATAACAAGATTTTTACCCTCCATAATAATAAATGGATTATTCCACTTCAATCCCCATATTGCGGGCCGTTCCCTCAATTATTCTCATAGCTGATTCAATGTCCTCGGCGTTTAAATCAGGCATTTTTCTTTCCGCTATTTCACGAAGCTGGGCTTTGGTGATTTTGGCAACTTTGGTCTTGTTGGGAGTTCCGGAACCCTTTTCAATCCCGGCCGCTTTCTTTAACAATTCTGAAGCCGGCGGCTGTTTTATGTTAAGAGTATAAGTTCTATCCTCAAAAACCGTAATTTCAACCGGCAGCTTCCAGCCGATTTGGGATTTTGTAAGTTCATTAAATTTCTGACAGAATTCAGAAATATTTAATCCGTGAGGAGCCAAAGAAGGCCCAACCGGGGGAGCTGGAGTTGCCTGGCCTGCTGAAATTTGAAGTTTTACGATTGATTTTATTTTTTTAGACATATGAATTCCGTTTTACGGAATGAATATGGATGAAGGAAGATGAAATAAGATTTCATCGACCGCCTGCCATATATTTATCTTTAGCGAGGGCGTCTTGCTAAGGGGTGCACTTCGCAGACCGAGTCTCGCGAAGCGGGACGAGGTGAAGATGAGGACGCAGTCCTCATCGCCACCCTTCGCTGCGGCTTGGGACGGCGGGGCGAGAAATAGCCGCGGCTGAAAATTATTTTTTTTAACCACTCGAGCCGACGGCGTGCTCCCCGAGGCAAGATGGCCGAGCTATAACGGTTAATAGCGAAAATTATCTTTGTCGAGCGATTTATATCTTTTTAATCTGCAGAGAATCCAATTCTACGGGCGTGTCTCTGCCAAACATATTAACAAGCACTTTTATCTTTCCTCGTTCTTGGTCAACGTCTGAAACTTTTCCGTCAAAGTCCTTAAAAGGTCCG
>JAUSLA010000019.1 GCA_030646565.1 bacterium | reverse complement strand
TATATACTTTGGCGTATCAAAATAAGGAATGCCTTGGCCAAAAGAAATAATATCTGCCCCTGTCTTTTCTTGCAGTGAATCAGCCAAAAGCGACATTTCTTTTATGGGCGAAATAACAATTCTTTGCGCCCTTTTTGAAATATTCTTTGTCCTAAATTTATGCCCGGCAACTACAAAAACAGAATGATATTTCATATAGCGAGTCCGCCGAAGGCGGACGAAGCTGGAGATGAAATTTATTTCATCGACCAGCGAGTCCCATTTATGGGGCGAAGATAAAGAAGAGACTTATCTCTTCGCTTTACTTTCATTTTTACTTCGTAAAAATTTGGTTTTTAATTGCTTTAATAATAGTGTCTTTATTAGGATAATATTCTTTTTCCAACACAGAACTTGCCGGAGCCGGCGCGTCAGGCAGGGCGACTCTTTCGATCGGCGACTTTAAACTCTCAAAAATATTTTCAGAAACTAAAGCTGAAATTTCAGCTGAAATGCCGCCTGCTTGCCAACCCGTATCGCAAACAACCAATCTCCCTGTTTTTTTAACCGAATTAAAAATAATTTCTTTATCTAAAGGTTTGACTGTCCTCAAATCAATTACTTCAATATTAATTCCCTTTTTTTCAAGGTCTTCTGCCGCTTTTAATGCTTCTGGCACCAAGTAAGAAACGGCTACCACAGTAACATCTTTACCTTCTTTTCTGATAACTCCTTTGCCGATTGGCACTGAATAAATTTCTTCCGGCACATCTCCTTCTTGTTCATAAAGCCACCTGTCGTCAATATAAATTACGGGATTTTCATCCTGAACCGCTGAAACCAATAAACCTTTGGCGTCGTAAGGAGTAGCCGGCATTACAACTTTTAGGCCCGGGATATGGGCAAAGATTGCCTGAAGCGCTTGAGAATGCTGGGCGCCTTGCTCTCCTCCTCTGTTAATAATTCCTCTGATAACCAAGGGAACATTAATTTTTCCGCCGAACATATAATGCCAATTGGCCGCCTGATTTATAATTTGGTCAAAAGTTAAATACATAAAATCCATTCTCGGATGAATTAAAACCGGCCTTAAACCTGCCAATGCCGCGCCAATCGCAGCTCCTGTCATGGCCGCTTCTGAAACAGGAGTGTCAATCACTCTTTTTTCGCCGAATTTCTGCAAAAGCTTGTCGCAGGTTTTTCCAACGAACCAAGGACTCCAAACTCCTTGGCCTATAACAAAAACATTGCTGTCTTTTTCCATCATTTGCTCCGTCGCTTCCCTAATTGCTTCAGAATAAGATATTTTACGCATTATTCATTATACATCTTTAAAAATATTTTCGCTTAATTCTGCTTCTTCCGGATACGGACTTTCCTTTGCGAATTGGACGGCTCTTTCTACTTCTTTTTCTATCTTTTGGGAGATTTCTTCTTTTTCCTCTTGCGATAAAAGATTATCTTTTATCAGTTCTTCTTCCAATCTTTTAATTGGACATTTTGCCATCCAATAATCTAATTCTTCTTTTGAACGAAGCCCTTTGTCCAGGTCGTCGGAAAATCCCACATGACCGCGCCAACGATACGTCTTACATTCAATTAGGGTTGGTCCTCCTCCATTTCTTGCCAGATTTATTGCTTCTTTGGCCGCTTGGTAAACTTCAATTGCGTTATTCCCGTCAATCTGAATTCCCGGCAAACCAAAAGCGCTGGCTTTCTTTGCAATACTAGTGTCGGCTAAAATTTTGGCGAGCGGCATATGAGTTGAATAAAGATTATTTTCGCAGACAAAAATAATTGGCAGTTTTTTTAAAGCGGCGAAATTCAATGATTCGTAAAAAACGCCTTCGTTCGTAGCTCCGTCTCCAAAGAAAGAAACAGAAACTTTATTTTCGTTTTTGATGCTCGAAGCTAAAGCCGTACCGACAGCTATTGGAATAGAAGCTGCCACAATGGGAGGAGTGCCCAAAAGCCCGATTTCGGGAGCTATAATATGCATAGAGCCGCCCTTGCCTTTTGAGCAGCCGGTCGCCTTGCAAAACAATTCAGCCATCAATGATTTAATGTCGCCGCCTTTAGCAATATAGTGGCCGTGGGAACGATGGTTGCCAAAGATATAATCATCTCTTTCTAAGGCCTGGCAGACCCCGGCTGCCACCGCTTCCTCTCCAATATACAAGTGGCAAGGAGTTTTTATTTCTCCTTTTGCAACCAACTCCCCCGCCCTTTCTTCAAAGCGGCGAATTCTAACCATCGTCTCATACATCTTTATTAAAATTTCTTTTTCTATATTTAACATATCAGAAGAGCACTTTTAATACGGTTTTAAAAATTATTTTCAAATCCAGCCAAAATGAGTGATTTTTTACATACTCCATCTGGAGTTTAAGTTTAGCCGGCCTAATTTTTTCCTGATATGTTTTTTCGGGATCAGGGCTGCCTTTTAGAATCTCGCCCTCATGAAAATTTGCCAAAGAGGCCAAGTCCGTCATTCCGGGCGAAATCGACAAAATTATTTTCTTTTCCTCTTCAGAGAGCATATTAACATAAAATAGCACTTCCGGCCTCGGACCCACTAAACTCATTTTCCCTTGCAAAACATCAATAAGCTGGGGCAACTCGTCAAGCTGATACTTTTTAAGAAATTTTCCAATTTTTGTCAATCTGGGATCGTCTGATGCTGTTGACGGGCCGCCCAGTTTATCCGCATTCACAACCATTGTCCTGAATTTAAATATCCTGAACGGCTCTCCGTTTTTTCCTATTCTTTGGCCTCTGAAAAAAACAGGGCCCTTTGACTCTTTTTTAATTAAAACAGCGATTAATAACAGCAAGGGAGAAGCTGCGATTAGACCAATCAAAGATAAAATTATATCAAATAAACGTTTAAACATTTTTGTATTTTCTTGGCCATGAGAAGACAAATACCACCTTAAAGGAGTATTTCCTCAAAAAGGGGATGGTTAAAAAAAACCTGTCCAATCCCTCAAGCGTCTTCAATAAAATTTTTGAGCCCGGCAATCCCAAAAACGGAAAAGCCAGCCAAGAAATTAAATGAAAATAATAAACCTCGATGTTGTTAAAATAATCCTTAGCCTTTTTCAGATTTTCCATTCTTAAAATATGTTCTGCTGCCCAGCCAGTCCGCTTTCCGCTTATTTTGTTTATTTTTCTTTTTAGATTTGTAATGGGATTGTGGCCGAATGTTTCAATGCCCAAAAGCAAACCATCCGGTTTTAATACCCGGGCCAGTTCTGGCAAAGCCAAATTCAAATCTAAAGATGAAAAAGTGCCGCCATCAAAAATTATATCAAAAGAATTGTCCGGGAAAGCGAGTTTTTCGCAATCCATTGCCATAAATTCAACCTTGTCTCCTAGCCCTTCTTTCTGAATTTTCTCTCTGGCAATCCGGAGCGACGCTTCGGATAAATCAATGCCGATAACTTTTTCTGCCCCCCAAATTATTGGAACAACGGAATGAACGCCGTTCCCGCATCCGTAATCCAAAACTTTCTTGCCTTTGCAGTTTTTCTTCAGCAATTCATAGCAAAATTGGTAACTGCTCAAATCAATCGGACTAAAACCCTCAAAGTCACCTTGCTTTTTTTTAGCCGTTAAATCCCCCTTCCAATCTTTTGCTCTTTTATCGTAATATTCAATTTCAGTTTTTTTTCTTTGATCCACGTTAAGTAACACGTTTAGAATTTTATTTTTTGTATATCTTAATCAAGGCATAAAGAGAACCTAATCCATATCCGAAATGCCTGCTGGCAAAAGCTATTGGCAGGAAAAAAAATAATTTTATATTTTTCTCTTTAAAAGCTATCTGTAAAGAAAAAATAACGCTTGCTAAGAAATAAATTTTTAGAATTAGAAAGAATAAATTGGAAAAAAGAGGAAGAAAAACTCCTAAAATTCCGCAAATCAATAAAGTTAAAACAAAGAGCAAGGGAATTAAATGCCTCCAGGAAAAAATTTTAACGCCGAATTTCAGAGGATAAATTGTCCAAACGCCGTCAAAAAAATTATGCTTCAAAAACCGGCTAAAATCGGGCTGGGGATAATAAATCGCTTTAATTTCGGGCGCCAAAAAAATTTTTCCTCCGGCATTTTTTAGTCGTTGATTAAATTCAATATCCTGCGACCTTAATAGTTTTTCGTTAAAAAAGCCGATTTTATCAAAGACATCTCTTTTGTAGCATCCCCCGAAAACAGTATCAACATATTTTGGTTCTTTAGACCCGATTCTAAAATAAGAACCAGCCGCGCCAAATGGATGGGAAAGAACCAAAGCTACGGCTTTGGCGGAAATGGTGTCTCTTGCCGGCAAGGTTTTAATCACCCCTCCGACATTATCAGCTCCCGATTCTAAAAGATGCTTTACGCATTTTGAAACATAGTCCTTTTCATAGCCCGCGTGGCTGTCCATTCGCGCAATAACTTCGCCTTTCGCCTCTTTTAAACCGATGTTTAAACCAAAAGGAGTGTATCTTTTAGGATTTTCTAAAATCTTTATGTAAGGATATTTTCTGGCGTAATCCTGAATAATCTTTCCCGTTTTATCTTCTGAAGCGCCGTTTATCACAAATACCTCCATCTTTTCTTTTGGATAGTCCTGTAAGGTTATGCTTTCCAAACATTTCCCGATGTACTTCTCTTCATTCCGGCAAGGTATTATTATTGAAATGAAGGGTAGCATTAATAAATGGCGATGAGGACTGCGTCCTCATCTTCACCCTTCGCCTACGGCTCGGGTATTTAAATATCTTAAACAAAATTAATATGAAGAGGAGGATTTCCCTTCGGTTCTTCTAAGGCAATGTCTCCGTTTTTTAAATCCCATAAATATTCATTTACTTTGTGCTGGAGACAAAGAGTGCCGCACATCGTTCTGGCGTCAAACTTCTCTGAAGCGATAAGGTTAAGGACTTCCTGATATCGTTTGCTTTTCCAAATTTTCTTAAAAGAAGTGTCTGCGATATTGCCGATGTGAAACTTTTTATACTTTCTATTAAATAACATTCCGCAAGGAGCAACGAGTCCGGAACCAGATAATTGCATTACAAAAGCCGGTCCATAGCATCTAGAATATCTGCGTTTCCCTCCGCTTAAAATTTTAGACCACTTTACTTTCACTAAATATTTTTCATCAGAGAAAGATTCTGCTTTTTTTAGGATGTCAACCAATCCAAAATATTGAGAATAATCTACTCCCAGACTTCCGGTTTCATCATCGCTGCAATGCTTTATAATCGCGTAATCAACGCCTAATTCTTTGCCAAGTTTGGCAAATGGAATAATTTGATCAGAAAATTGAGGCAGTAAAACCATCTGTAATCCTATTGTCACGGGGAGTTTTTTTTCTTTTTTTATTCTTACAGATTCTTTTATGGTATTGCATACCTTATAAAAGAATTCTTCTTTGCAGCCCATAATTTGGGCGTAACGAACGGGGTCGGCAGCTGAAATATTAAACCTCAAATAGGTCAAACAAGGCAAAATATCCTCTAGTTTTTCGTCTTTCAATAAATAACCGTTTGTCCCCAGAGCCATATCCAAACCATTGCCTTTACCTCTTTTAATTGCATCATATAGATATGGAGAACAAGTGCTTTCACCGTCGCTAATAAAACTTATGGCTTTAACTCCAATTTCCGCAGCATCGTCAAGAAATCTGAAAATTACATCTTTTGTCATTCTTTTTTCATCATTCGACTGAAGCTGGCCATAACAATAAACACAACGATAACAGCATCTGCGAGTTAAAGCGCAGTCAATAGTAATGGGAGCAACCCTTTCTCCTTTCAACCATGCTTCCACTCTTTCTTTATGCCAATTAAGTTTGTGGCCATCAAGCACTAATTCTTTCATTTTAATATCTTAATTAATTTTTTATTAATTAATAAAAGCTTTCCGTCTGGCAGCTGTTATGGAATCTGCCGCAAGATCAACTTTGGTCTTTTTTTCTTTTTTGAAGTAATAATCTTTTATTAGGCGCAAATATCCTTTAAAAATCCTCCACAAAGAATTCAAGGCAGTAGCCTTGGATGCCCCCCCCACTCTTAAACTAAGCTTGGAGGGAACTTCGGCAAACAGATAACCTTTTTTTACCAACCTTATCAAAATATCTGTTTGAAAGAAAAAGTCATTCCTTCTGCAATCTATCTTTTTTAATAAAGATTTTCTGTAAAGAATTGTTCCGTTGGTATAATTAAAATTAACAGAAAAAGTAAGGTTCACAACGAAAAGATAAAAAAAGGAAAGGAGATTTCTTGAAAAGGACCTGACTTCTTTATTAAAAACAAAGGGGATAATAATATCTACATCATCAAGCAACCTATAATAACGCAAAATTTCTCGGGGGTCATTCTCATTATCTCCCGGAATTAAAACAACTGCGTCGCCTGAAGCCATATCAACCCCATCCCAAAAAGAGGCGCCTATGCCCTCGGGTTTATCATGATTAATTAGTCTAATAACATTGGGGTTCTCTTTCATTTTTCTTTCAACCAATTGAGCCGTAGAATCCGTACTGCCATCATTAATTATAATAATTTCGCCACTAAGGTTAAATTCTTTAAAGGCTGATAAGATATTATCAATGACTAATAAAATAGCCTTTTCTTCGTTAAGGGCAGGAACAATGGAAGTAATAAATATCTTCATAATATAGAAGTGAAATATAAAAGATTAAAAATGCCAACAAATTTTTCATTCTTTACCCCTGAAACGGGTCCGAAGAGTATGATAAATTGTGTCAAAGATAACATTCATATCCCAATTTATCATTGCCGAACTATTAATCAATGGAATCAAATAACAAGTGTGGCAAGGTTTGGTGGCTAAATGCTTAAAAGCTTCATCAAAGCCAACTTCATGAATATTTTTTGCGTCAAAAACACCTTGAAGTCCCTGACAAGGATACATCTTCCCGTCTTCATCAATAACGATTTCATAATTTCCATACTGGCATTCTATAGCTTTTTTCCCGAGACCTTTCTTAGCTTTTTCTCTGTCAACATAAATAGTGTTATAACTAAATGGCCACTCAAAAGTATATTTTAATATTTTAGCGGCAGTAAATATAGGATAACCTTTTTTCTTATATTCAATTACTTTTTTTTGATAATTCTTAATTTCTTCATTGGCGGGAGATAAGTCTTCTTCTCCTAATTTTTCATCTCCTTTAAATAAATAACAAACACCCCATTCAATATTATTTTTTTTCATAAACTCGGCCATAAAATCAACATCATTGACTACATATTTATGAATAGTGGAATTAATCCTGATGGGCGTATCAAGATTTTCTCTAATAACCTTTATTGATTCCATTATTTTATCAAAGGTTCCCTGACCGCGAACTTTATCATTGCCTTCCCGATTGCCATCAAGAGAAAAGCAAATATTATCAAGAAAATTCAATTCGGGAATTTCTTTAAATTTATTGGGCAGGGTTCCATTGGTTACGATTGCGCTTACAATATTTTTATCATTAAGATAACTAAGTATTTCCCGGATATTCGGATGTAAAAGTGGCTCACCTCCCTGAACAAGAACATAACGCGTTCCTCTTTTATAAAGTTCGTCTATGAGAACTTTAAGATCTTCAAATTTCCAGTAGGATTGAAGGCGTTTTGAATATTGGCCAAAACAATAGGCGCATTTAAGATTGCATTGACTGTTTATCACTAAATTAACATAAAAAGGATAACGTGGCTTACGAAACGCCTTAATTGCTAACATATAATAAAGGATTCTAACTCTGTCAAAAAAACGCTTGAAGTTACGTGATTTTTTCATAGTCAAAGAAATAAATTTCTTATCAAGTCCCGCCTTGCGGGACGCAGATGGAGAAGAAGGAACCCTTCTTCGACTCTCCACCCTTCATTGCGATTCGGGTACCCGAGCGAAGCGAAGGGTGAAGATGAGGACGCAGTCCTCGTCGCCTAGTCGAATTGTTATATTAATTATTTTATTAACTTATCTTTTTTTAAACTAATAAAGGTAGGTTTTCTATGTTTGTAAGATTCTAACACAAATTTTCTTGTTTCTTCCGAATCTTTTGGAAAATAAGAAGCTATGTTTTCAAAACGACTCATAAGCCACTTACCATCTATTTCCGCATGAGTTGGACCAAGTGTCGGATAATCGGCATAACCAACAAGTTTTACATTAACATTTTGCTCATCAATGTCTAATTTAATCTGTTCAAAGGCTCTTTCAATAAGAAAAGGGGTAATCGTATAAACATAGGGCCTTAAACCCTCCAAGGCCATCCCCGATGCCAAGCTGACGATACTTTGTTCGCAAAGCCCTAGATTAATAAATCTGTCTGGAAATTTATCTCTAAATTCATCGAAAACAGCGTATCCTACATCTCCCGATAATAAATATATTTCTTTGTCTTCTTTGGCAAGTTCAGTAATTATTTTTCCAAATTCTCTCCTCATACCCGAGTCCCGCGAAGCGGGACGAGGTGAAGACGAGGACGAAATCCTCGTCGCTTCCCGAGTCCCGCTTTGCGGGACTTAGTTCTTTATTATTATTCTAATTCTTTATAAGCTTCTTTTACTTCATCTAAAATTACTTTTCGCGCATGCCATTTTGGATCGTTTTCCATATAACTTACACCCTTACCCTTAATTGTATGAGCAATAATCATTTTGGGGGCTCCGCAGGATTCTTCTTTTAAGGCTTTGATTATTTCTGGAAAAGAATGGCCGTCTATTTCCAAAACATCGTAGCCGAGCTCTCTAAACTTGTTTTTTAAATTACCTAATGACACAACATTATCAATTGGCTCTAAAGCTTGAAGCTTATTATGGTCTATAATTACGGTAAGATTGTCTAACTTGTGATGAGAGGCTATCAAAGATGATTCCCACGTTGTTCCTTCTTGACATTCTCCGTCGCCCATTAAGATATATATTCTGCCTTTCTTGCCCAATATCTTTCTAGCTAAAGCCATGCCTACTCCGATTGGAAGACCGTGGCCCAAACTCCCGGTAGTGCAATAAATACCATTTTCTTCATCAATATCCGGGTGCCCGGATATTTTCGGATTATATCCTTTCTCGCGAAGTAAAATATAAAAGGGGTAACAAGCATGCCCTTTGCTTAAAATAAATTTATCGTCATCTTTTATTATTCTATCATACAACGATATTAAAATTTCTATTTCCGAAAAGCTTCCCCCCAAATGTCCGTCTCCCCCCATTTCTAAAGACAAGTCTAAAACGTCTCTCTTTAGTTTTTTCGCTTTTTCTTTAAGCTTGTTAATTTCTTCTTCTTCCATGTTCTAAAATCAAATAAAATTTACGTGGGGAGACGGATTATTTAGTCTTTCCAGATAGCTATTAACTTCATCCATTCGGCAATTCTGCCTGCATTGATTAATATTCAATTTGGCGCGGACAAATTTCCAATGTCTTTTTCTTTCCTCTCCCTCCCAAATTTCTTTAAATGATTTTTTATTGTAATTGCCGAGTTTAAATTCTTCATTCCCTAAAAAACTGCTGCAAGTGTAGACGTCTCCGTTAGCCATAATATAAGCCCAAAAGAAAGGAACGGCATGGCAGGTTTTATAAGCGCGGCCTTTTTTTAATTTTTCCATTGTATTTTCTCTGAAAATCACTTGGAATTTATCGCTGTTTAATTTTTCCAACTTATTTGCCAAATAAAGATATTTTTTATAAGAAAGATTTTTATATTCTTGAGTAATGCTTTTTTTATGTTGAGAATAGGGCTTGATAACTAAATAATCTAAACCGATTTTTTTTAATTTTTCAGCCAAGATTACAGCTTCTTTGTAATTGTCTGGCAGTAAAAGCATCTGGCCGCCTAAAGTACACTGGGCGTTTGTTGCTTTTTTAATTTCAACCGCCCTTTTAAGATTATTCATAATAATATCGAAATCTTGAACTTTCGGCCGATGAATTTTCATATGGGTTTTCGATAATCCCGCATCAATGCTTACCTTTATCCAGGTTACCAAAGGTAAAATGTCTTTTAAAATCTCTTCTTTTAAAAAGGTTCCGTTGGTAGTAAAAGAAATATCAAGTCCTTGAGATTTAGTATATTGAACAAGTTCTTTTATTTTTGGATGAAGCAAGGGCTCCCCTTCGCCGCCAAATTGAATACTTTTTACTCCGCCTTTAGCCATATCTCTAATAGCTCTTTTTAAATTCTCGAAATTGGCAAATCCGCCCTTGTACCCCAAATAATCTAAAGCGCAAAACTTACAGCGGTGATTGCATAAACCGGAACTGGAAATTTCAACATAAATCGGATAAACTTTTTTGGCTTTTTCCCAATTAGTCTTGGCTTTTAACCAAGAGGCTAATCTTTCGGGATGAAACATTATTTTATGATGGTCAATAATATACTTATCCGGCATATTTTTAAATGCGACGCATTTTGTTATTTAAATAAAGTTTTGATAAACCTGTAAACCTGATCTGACGTTACCGATGATTTATTGCCCACCACGGCCACATGGATTGCGCCCACAACATTACCGATAAAACCAACCACATCCATTGGCGCGCCCTTTGCCGCGCAGGGAGAACTTATTGCCAAAAACGCGTCGCCGGCTCCCAAACGGTCAACAACCTTAGTGGATAAAACGGGTATATTGTAGATTTTGTCAGCTTTCTCACAAGCGACTGAACCTAAATGGCCGCGAGTAATAATCAATTTCTTCAAGTTAATCGTTTTAAAAATTTGCTCAATCACTTCGGAAATATCGCTATCTTTTTGATGCGTGGCCAGACGGGCCTCCGGTTCATCAACACAAACATAATCAGCTCTCGGATATTTTGTGATTAAGTTAAAACCGGCGTTGGCGCTGTTGGTCTGCGTATTCACAGCTAAAAATTTCGCGTTTTTAGTCAATGTCGCAATAATATTTTTATCAAAAAATCCATGGCCATAATCATTCACCACCACCAAATCGTACTGCGGCAGAATATCGATCAAATAATCAACTATCTGTTGGGAAACGCTGTCTTGCAGATGCCTATCGTCAAAATAATAAATTTCAAACATCTTGGCAAAGAAAGCCGGGTCTATAAATCTTCTTTTTATAATTGTTTGTCCATTATCATCATAAAAAAACTTGAAAGTGATATTCGACTTTAATTCACTTTTGATGAAATCCTCATAACTATTTTTTCTGCCCAAAGCCGTCACCAAATGGACATTGTCGCAAAAACCGGCAAGATGATTAGCGCAGGCCAAAACGCCGCCGGCAAAAACTTCGTTATTTAAATATTTAGCGGCTATCAGATTGTCTTTCGGAACTTTGCCCATGCCCTTGCAGTAATGATATTCGTCAATAATCGCTTCTCCGATGAGTAAAATTTTTGTTTCTCTTAAACTTTTTAAAAGATTAATTATATCTTCGGCGCTGTATTTTACGCTAAAATCCTCTAAGAAATCTTTAATCTCTTGAGGATAAATATCAAAATGATTTTTTAAAAAATTACTGGAACTGAAAATTGGTTCGTAACTAAACTTAATTTCGCCGCCGACCGACCTTACGGCTTCGGCTTCTTTATAAAGATTCCTCTTTTTGTCTTGCAGCGCAGATTTGTATTTTTGGTCTTTAAAATAAATATTCGGTTTTATTTTTTTTAATAATTCAATTGCTGTAAAATCGTGGTTAATTATTACATAATCAACGATCTGTATGTTTGCCAAAATTTTGGCTCGCACAGGGGCCGGAAAAATTGGCCGGTCCGGACCCTTATTAACAAACTTATCGGCTGTGAGGCTGACAACCAAAACATCGCCTTCTCTTTTAGCTGCTTCAAAATGATAAAGATGGCCGGGATGGACTAAATCAAAAACCCCGTGGCATTGGACCACTTTTTTGCCCTCAGATTTCAATCTGGCGATTATCTCTGCTAATTCATCGGGGGTTTTAACTTTTTGACTAATTAAATCGGACATAAACAAGGTGATAAAATTATCACTTACCGCCCAAATACCCAAACCATTCCTTAGTCGCTTGCGCAATAGACTCGGGCGTCCAAACCGGCGCTCCTCGCCAATAATCAATGTTGTCTAATAAGGCCTTAATCCCTTCTTCTAAAGAGATTTTTGGCTGCCACCCTATCATCATTTTTATTCTGGAAATATCGCCGAAGGTACAATCCGGTTCACCGGGGCGTTTTGGAATATAAGTAACCTGTCCTCCGCCTAAAAGTTTAACAATGCGATTAATGCTGTGAGTGCTGCCCGAACCCACATTCAAAACTTTACCGGCAATATCGGAATTAGCCGCTGCCAAAAAGGCCCTGACTACATCTTTCACGAAAACAAAATCACGAGTTTGGTTGCCGTCGCCAACCACCGTGTAGGGTTTTCCGGCTAATTTTTGGGCTAAAAACACTCCAAATACCGCGCCGTAGGTTCCGGAAGTCCGCGACCTCGGGCCGTAAACATTGAACGACCTTAAAGAAACAACGGGTAATTTGTAAACTTTACACCAATGCAAGGCAATCTGCTCCCCTAAATATTTTGTCAAAGCGTAAGGATATTCCAGCTTAATCAACGCTGTCTCAGGCGTGGGGAATACCTCTGTTAAACCATAACACGTAGAAGAGGCCGCGTAAATAAATCTTTTAATGCCCGCTTGCCTTGATGCTTCTAAAACAGAAACTGTGCCATCAACATTATTTTTGTAATATTTTAATGGTTCTACTATTGAAGGAACAATATCTGCCAAGGCAGCCAAATGAAAAACCCAATCAACATCTTTGAAATAGTCTTTTATTTTATCAAATTCTAAAATGTCAAGCTTGACCAATTTTAAATTAGGATTGCCTTCCAAGCGCGCCAAGTTCTCCGGCCGACCGGTAATAAAATTATCCAAAACCAAAACCGAATGTCCATTTTCTAAAAGAAGTTCGGTTAAATGACTGCCTATAAATCCGGCTCCGCCGGTAATAATGGTTTTCATGATTGTTTTATGCCTAATATTTTTATGTTTTTTAATTCTGAAAATACCCACCTAAAGAAAATTAAAATCAGGTATAACTGGAAAAAATATAAAAATGGGTCAATGGCGTATCTAAAACGGTGGGCGGGGTCTGCAATAATTGCTAAGACAGAAATATGAATAGCGACTACCAAGAAAGATATGATTATTTCTATCGGTAGGGTTTTCCATCGAAAAAACAAAAATGGTAAAGATACTAAAAATAACCAGAATAGAATTTTGCTGAAGATTATCATGCCCTCAATATAAATCCGAAAAGCCTTATCAAATATAGAAACCGGCCTCAAATCTTTAGCATCGGATGGCTCATTGCCGGAAAGATGGACTTTAAGCAATGTTATTTGGCTGTCTTTAGATAATACGGTATTTAATTCGGATATACCGAGAAGGTGGTTTTTTAAATTTATAACAAACGACTCCAAATAAACCAGAGTATTTTTTGTCATTATCTCAAGATAAACTCGATCCATCAGCTGATTGACCGAAAGATTAATCTCTGAATGTTCGAAAAGATAATTCTCGGTTACTGCGCGCAATGCGCTTATTGATCTGCTTACTTTTTCCCTCTTGTTTTCTGTGGTAAATTTATCTGCTTCTCTTAGGGATTCTTGGTATCCTTTTAAAAGTTCGGGATAACGCGAATTTTCATAATAAAATATCTTTGGCATAAATCCATTATAAGCCACGCTAAGGTAAGCTATACCAAACCAGGAACCATACTTGGTTTCGTTGTTTTGTTTCGGTAAAATACCGCCGTATACCGCCAAAACAATCAGCAGAGGAATAAAATACCCCAAACTCCACTTAAGATATGACCCGTCAAATACCCGAGCGTTAGCGAAGGGTGAAGATGAAGCGACACCTTCATCGGCTACCCGAGCGTTAGCGAAGGGTGAAGATGAAGCGACACCTTCATCGGCTACCCGAGCGTTAGCGAAGGGTGAAGATGAAGATAAAGCTTCATCGACAATCTTAAAATCTGGGCGCTCTTTTTTCTTCGCAACCAAGATAATCAACGGCATTAAAAAAACCAAAATAATAAATTCTATCCGAAAAAAAACCAAAATCAGGCCCGTGAATCCCGCCAAAAAAGCATAAGGGAGTTTAAAATATTTTTCCTCTCTGATGGCCAGAGAAGAGATTAAAATTAACGAAACGAGGAAAAAAGCAGCCAAAGATTCCCGCAAAATCGTGTGTTCTGACCAAAGGGCTAACCAGCCAGAGTATACAAAAATAGTAATAAAAGCAGCCAAAAACAAATTCACTCTTTTAAAGTAATAAAACACCAAAACTCCGGTAATCACCCCAATTATGTGTTGAATAAAGACGGGACCCGCAACCACATCGTTAGTTATTTTTTTAAAGAACAATAAAAATAAAGAATAAGCCGGACCTATCTGAGAAAAAATACTGCCAAGGGATTGCGAAAGCTCGTCTACCTGCGGCAAATATGTCGCTTCGGCGTCGGTTCCCACGATACCAACTCCAAAAATAGGATAAAGAGCAATTCTGGATAAGACCAAAATAAACAGTATAAAGATTAAAATTAAACCGTTTTTATTTTTAATCATATTATTCGTGTTTAATTATCCGCCAACGCAACCTCCTAAATTTATCTAATAAGTGAATTTTGTTAAGAAACTTCTCAACATATAATAATTTAGTTTCACTAATAAATCTATCTATATGGAATGTGCGATAATGTTTTTTAGTAAGCGGGTGCGTTTTACCCGCTATCTTTCTATATAAATCCATATAGTAATATCTTTCTTCAAATGGAAATCTCCCTTCCAGAGTGTAAAGATATTTAATTAAGGCATCAAGATTTTTCGGGTTAGGGTTAATCCTTACGCTATTTACTAACCGATAAAGGACGCCGTTTTCCCCCCTATCAATGCAAATGCTATGGTTATGTTTGGAGTTATAAGTCGGCTGAGTGTCGAATGCCCTATACCAATAATGTAGAAAAATATCTTTAATGTCTGGCTCTTCTGGCTCTGAGTATTTATCAGCTATAAAATAAAGTTCTCTTGGTAGCATTTGTTCATGAAAAGGGAAGTTGGTAAATTCCGGGTCTATTTCCCAATGAATTATTTTCCAGTTGGATCCCAATTGGGCAAAACAGCCATTTTCTTGCAATCTTTGGGGATGAGCTACAGGGTCAAAATTATTCAGAAACCTATTAAGAAGTAAAATGCATTTTACATTAAGTTTCTTTTCTAATAAATCAATGTAGTATTTTGAGGCTCTATTGGTCATCTCTCCTAAAGAAGAGGTATTGATTGCAATATCAATTCTTGGCGCAGAATTAGAAATATGGTCGCTAAAAAAGCAGGGTACCAAAAGAAAATCATAGTCTTGACTAGAAATATATTTTTCAACCTCCTCTTTATTTCCCGGAAATATTATTTTTGCCCGGGGAAAATTTAGTCTTAAATTTATATACGCGAAATACAACGTTTCCGGCAAATCTATCATCACATAACGGCTTGACGGATATTTTAATTTAACAAGTCTTGCTTGAGCGCCAAAACCACCTCCGATTTCTAAAAAGTTTGAGATATTTTTACAGTATTTTTCTATATCAAAGAGTAAATTCAGCTTTCTTAAAAAATCTAATGAAAATGACTTGTTAAAAACTACAAAAGTATTTTTTTTCTGATAATACGACGATTCCTGAAAAACAGGGTCAAGCGCTCTAAGGTCAATTCCTTTTATTTTGAAGAAAGAATCCCAACATTGAAAAGATTTCTCTTTAATAATGTCATTCTGTGAGTCAACGTTAAATAAAACGGTATTCTGAACAGATTGTAATTTCTCTTCGGCGGTTGAATCTTCACGAATAATTGTATCTAAGACTTTAAAAATATTTCTAATCCAAATTATTCCTAAGGGATATTTTGAATAAAAAACATCTTTCTCTGGCCGAGAATTTATAATATCTAATTTTTGTTTCAATTGTTTGAGTTCGCTATTTTCCATGTTCTTTGAGCAAAAATTTTAAAAAGTTAGTAATACTCATAAAACCCTCCGGCTCTAATTTCACTTCGCACCTCTTGCGATATTTATTATCCCGTATTAACTCTAAAATCTCAGTAAATTTTTCTTTGTTGTCAATGTATTCAATCCCGCCAAAATCTTTATAAGAATCACCGAAAACTTCTCGGCTTAAATCTATTGTCAAGAGCGGTTTTTTGGGGTATTGCAAAAAAGCGGTAAAAATAGCCGTACTGCAAGGGGGTATCCCCACAATAACATCGCTTATTTCAAGATACTTATCTATTGGATCCAACTGGTCTGTAATTTCAACTAAATCAGAAATTGATTTAAAAATATCTTTAATTTCTTTTAGATCTACAATGTCGGGATGGGGTTTCAAAAAAATCTTCCAATCCTGAAGTATCTTAGCGGTCAAACTGATAATTTCTTTTCTGATATTTTGATTTTCTTCTTTTGATATGAGTGAGTAATTTAATCTTCTAAATCCAATCTCTTCGGCCGGCCATATGAAAGTTATGATTTTTTTGTCATCATTCCCTCTTTTTGCCGATTTTAAGAATATCTTTTCAAAAAATTCTTTTGCCTTTCCCAAAACAGGATGGGTCACGATATAAATTTTCTTGGCCGGCACGCCATCTTGTACGTGTATATCGTAATCTCTTTTTGAAAAAACGGTTTGATAATCAGCTCCTTTCCTCCCGGAACATCCCATCCATAAAATATGACCAACTTTTCCGAAAAACGGCCGTTCTCCCACGGTCAGGGGCAAAAGCCAATAGTAAAGAAAATGCCCGGCATACTTTCTTAAATTCATCAGAAAAATCCTGAACCATAATGGCAAGAAAAGCGGGAATCTTATATTGGCGTTCTCTAAATCTATATATTTTTTTACTATGGTATTATTCTCCATATTAGAACTTTGGACGGCAATCTTAATCGCCTTTATTCTTTTGGCGAATCTCATCAAATATAAATCAAAAATTGAATGCGTATCGCTTATAGTCATAAGAATATCGGGCCGGCGCTTAAAAATAACATTTTCTGCCAATCCGCAAAGATACCTATTCCTGGAAAATAAATTCATTTTTTTTCCGCTGTATTGCCTGACCGGAATAATCTTTTCCAACTTTGGAAACAATTTTTTATCCCGAATTAATCCGTCTGTTTCCTCGTCAAGCTCTTCCGAAAGCAATATGACTGAATAAACTTGGCAAATTTCGTATAAATAACCTATAATTCCGCTCCGGAAAATAAAATTTTTACTGGTATAAAACAGGATTGTATTTTCTGTTTTTTTCATGCCAATGCCAAAATAAGCAAAAGTTTTGTTTCGACTTCGGAAATATTCTTGAGCTTCCCTTGTTTGAAACTTTTAGCTACCGCCTCTATTGCTTTTACGTTAAAGTATTTGTCGTTGAAAAGTTTTTTAATTTTACTCACGTCTATATTTTCTTTCAGGGACTGAAAAACAGAACCTTTCAGCACATACTCATCAAACACATTCATCTCCTCTTCTTCATAAATGTAAGAATGAGGCATAGGATCTATAATATTACATTGTTCTTTAGTCAGGGTATTTTTAATGAGTTCTTTTTCTGGGTATTTTGTCGGCAAAAATTCTAATCCTCTGCCGAAATTCTCCGGCATTTTCGCCATAAACTTAAATAAGTTTAGGTCAACATACGGGAACCTCATATTCTTGAATCTCTCCCTGAAGGTGCGAAGCTGAGGGCTCTGCAGATGAAAGTGAGCGTAAAGGTACACGAAGTAATAGTAGAGGTTGGTCTCGTCAATATTATCCACTGCTTCTTGGAAATAATTTTCTCTTAACCATTTGTCATAATTTCTGAAAGCCCCTTCTCTAATATATCCCTTTCCACTAAATTTCCTGAAAGGAACCCTTATGTCCGAAAGAATAAAGGATACTAAATAATAATATATTCTGTCTTCGATATTTTTTGGCTTCACATATTCTTTTCCCTTATTCAAGCACAGAAAAATCTTATATACTGCATCATTTAAAAAAGTGTTATTTTTTATTTTTTTGAAGAAAGTCGGCCCGAATAAATAATTTTTCATCTTATCAATATAGGCCTTGAAGTCATAATTTTCGTGCAGCACTATATCATACTGAGAAAAACCAAAATTCTGAAGCGAATCTGCCCCATCCCCGCTGAAAACAACCACATCTTCTCCGTATTTTTCTATTATAAAATTTATTGGTTTATTCCAGTTAAAAGGAGCGCAAGTAAAAAGACCGCTGGAAAACAAATCGTATTTTATTACATCGCGGAGCTTATCGCTCCTATAATCTATTGGCACCACTTCGCATTTAATACCCAGTGTCTTTGCTATTCTTCTTGCTTTATCAACTTCATATATGTTAAGACACCTGCCATCGGATAAAATCATACTTTCGGTAACGCTAATGACTTTTTCAGGTCCCAAATGTTTTGTCAGTATGGCAAGGACGGTTGAAGAGTCCCAGCCGCCAGAAGCAAAAACCACATTAAGTTTTTTTGAAGCCCTTGATAATATAGCTTTCTTAAAAAAATCTTTGCATCTATCCAAATCTTTTTTTGAATATTCGGCTATTTTCGTATCTTCTTTTTTGTCTTTATATCTCTCTATTTGAACCTTATCTCGGGTTATTTTTATTATTTCATTATAGCGAAGACGGTACAATCCTTTGAAAAGAGACGATCCGGCCGGAAGATAAAACAGAAAAGCGCTTGCTAAGGCATTTTCGTCGTATTCCACTGCTCCCATTTCCTGCCTTACTTCTTTCAAATTATCCGATATAACAAATATATCCTCGTTATAAAAATAATTTAAATTTACCCTCTTTAATTTATCGCCGAAAATCTCCAGTGATTTACTTTTATAATCTATTTTAACGCCCCAATAATATCCTTCTACGTTTTCTATAAAATCTTTAGTGCCATATTTTTTAATTAAGGTTTTAAGCTGATCCTTGGGATTTTCTCTAAAAAAAATATTATCCCTAGAGCCAAGATTAAAATAATAAAAATCTCCCCCTAAAATAATTTTTTGGAATTTAGAAGAAAAAGTATACATTTTTTCTTCTTCCCTTATATCTATTTTATTGTCGAGGTCTCCTGCTTTTTTTAGATAGTATTTTAGATACATATAAGTTAATCTTTATTTACCGAGTCCGCCCCTGGCGAACAAGTGTTTTTGTCTTAAAATGGGCCGACTCCCATTTTATTGCGATAAAAATCTGCAATTGCTATATACCGGATGATTAAAATCTTTTATTTTTTCTCCTTCCAATAGTTCCTTCATTTCCCTTATCCCCTGGTCAATGGTCTTTTCGGGTCTAAAACCCAACACTTTTTCAATTTTATCAAAAGAGACATTGTAGTCTCTCGGATCATCTATTTCTTGCTTGGTTTCCATTTCAACGTCGGGAATAACATTTTTAACCATTTCCCCAATTTGAATAATTTTACAATTTTGCGAATTTCCGCCAACGTTAAATGTTTCGTTTCCGCTCTTTATGATCGGCGACTGCAACCATTTTAAACAAGCTCCGGCCGCATCGCTGACTTCTAAATTAGGCCTCCACTGATTGCCGCCAAAAATAGTGATCTTTTTATCGGCAACTGCTCGGGCCGTCAACGTATTCACGACCAAATCAAACCTCATTCTCGGGGAAACGCCGTACAAGGTTCCAAATCTGAAAATGGTGGGAGAAAAATTCTCATCAGACAAACTTAAAATCCCATCTTCTGATTTTAATTTTGTTTCTGCGTATAGGGAAACAGGATTTAACGGAGATTCCTCATGAAGCCTGTCTTTTGCGTTTTTGCCGGCCCCGTATACGCTGCAAGTGGAAGTGAAAAGAAACTTATTAATTTGATTGTATTTGCATGCTTCGGCAATTGCTTTGGTAGCCAAATAATTTACTTCTATCGTCTCCTTGGGATCCAAGGCGCAGGCCGGATCCCCGACAATCGCAGCCAAGTCTATTACAGCGTCAGCTCCCCTGATTGCTTCTATTGTCTGCGAAATATTTCTAACGTCTCCTTTTATAAACTCAAAATGCTTATCTTTATAAATTTCCGCGATACCTTCGTCGCCATATGTAAGATTGTCAAAAACAATCACCTTGTAACCCTCTTTCAAAAGTTTTCTTGAAAGAACTGAACCTAAATATCCCGCTCCTCCGATCAGCAAAACCTTTTTTATCAATCCTTGCTCGATTTCCTTAGAGTCTTTTTTCAATTTATAGTCAAGGGACTGGATGCTTTTTTTTGCATCGTCGTAAAGAAACATAACATCTTCTACTCTTCCTTCTCCATCAAGCACCGGAATTTTCAGAGAACCGGCCGGCTGCATCTTCTTTTTAAACTCTTCTCTTTTTCGCAATCTTAAAATCTCTTCCCTCCCCGCCCCCAATTCGATGACTATGGGTTTTTTATTGGTGATTGTTTTTATCGAATTTTTAATATTCACACCCCGCAGAATAGCCCTCCTTATTTCACCGTCGCTGACAACGCCAAAAAGCTTCTTTTGGCTGTCTACCACAAAAGCTATTCCAAGCACTCCTCTGTCAATTATTCTTATCGCATCTTTAATGGATGCGTTTTTGTCAATAAAAAGGCGGTTTAAGGTTTTGTTTACCATACAATTTTAACTTTTCGGCGAATAAAAATTTTTAATTTCTTTTGCCATATAATCCATCTCCCCCTTTGTCAAAGAAGGATACAAAGGCAATGTTAAGGCTTGGGAGGATATTTTTTCGGTAACTTCCAGTTTGTCATTGTAGCCAAGCACGTTTTTATAAAAATGAGTAAAATGTATTGGCGGGAAGCTGATTCTAGTGCCAATCCCCCTTTCGGCTAAATATTTTTTAAGAGCGTCTCTTGCCTCTTTCCCCGCTTTAATTTTAATCGGATATTCCTGATAAACATGAAAAATATTTTCAGGAACTTTTGGTATGATTATCTCGTCAATGCCTGATAAATTTTCCGTAAGATATTTCGCGTGTTCTCTTCTTAGCTCAATAAGTTTATCCACTTTCTTTAATTGAGATATGCCCAAAGCTGCAATAATGTCCGGCATTCGAAAATTATAACCCAAAGCCACGTAATCCATAAACTCTCCCGAAGTAAAGTAATCGGCTGTTTCCAATCTTCCGTGCGACCTCAATAATTTTAGTTTTTCGTAAATATCTTTAGAGTCTGTAACCATAAATCCTCCCTCTCCGGTTGTAAAAACCTTTGTCTGGCATAAGCTGAACATAGCTGAATCTCCGAAAGTTCCTGCCAGCTTGCCGTTCTCTTTGGCCCCGAAAGACTCGGCCGTATCTTCAATCAATAACAAATTATGCTCTTTTGCCAATTCTTTTAATTTCTGAATCTTGCAGGCATAACCGCCATAATGAACGGGAATTATAGCTTTGGTCTTTGAGGTTATTTTTTTTCTGACATCTTCCGGGTCTAACCCATAAGTTTCTTCTTCTATGTCTGCAAAAACAGGTTTTGCTCCGACCATCAAAACGGCGTTAGCTGTGGCGATAAAAGTAAAAGAAGGAACTATTACTTCATCATCCTTTTTGATTCCGTAAGCCAATAGGGCTGAATGAAGAGCCGAGGTGCCGGAATTAAAAGCTGCGACAAACTTTACTCCCAGATATTCGGCAAGCAAAGTTTCAAATTTTTCAATGTTTGGACCTGCCGCCCAATTCATCCCTCGCCGGACGGAATCTGAAACCGCTTTAACATCATCTTCGTCCCAATAAATTTTAAACAAAGGAATATCCATAACCCTACGAATTACGAATTTATTACGAATATACGAATGCGACTATTTTTTATATCTTCTTTTATTATTTTTTATTTTACCTATTTTTTTAGCTGGACTACCGGCCCAAATTTCATTTGAAGGGATTCTCTCTCCATATCTTACTACTGAGCAAGCGCCTATTATTGAGTTTTCTCCTATTATGGTATTGGGCAAAATTACCGAATTAGCGCCAATTTTACAATTTTCTTTTAAAATCACTTTTCCTTTTTTGTCACTTATTGTATCAAGTGAATAAATTTTAACCCCACCCCCTACTTGAACATAATCTTCTATAACAATTCCGAAACAGGCATTAAGATAAACAAAAGCGCCGATATCTGTTTTGTATCCTAATTTCAAATTTTTCTTATTTTGAACTACCCAATTATACTCTGTCGGCTTTCCTTCTTCAATTTTAGGATATTTCCAATTATTAAAACGTTCTTTTACCATAAAATTAGTAAGTAATTTGTTTTTGCAATAATTTTTTATCAATTTTTATTTTGGCAAGAATATTAACGATTCTTTTTCCGGCTTTTCCGTCGCCATAAGGATTTTTACAATTTTTTACTTTTTCCCTAAAATCTTTATCATAAAGCGCCTTTAAAATCGCTTTTTTTATTTCTTCTTTATTATAACCAACGTCAATAATATTTTGGCTCCGCTCCCTCCCCCATTGCCTTTCTCCGACATTAACAACCGGCAAATTAAACGATGGCGCTTCTATTATTCCGGAACTCGAATTGCCCACTAAAACGCCGGCCACTTTCATTAAACTTAAATAATCTTTATGGGGAATATTCTGATAACTTTTAATAAAAGGATACTGCCGGTATTTTTCAATCACGTCAATCATTTTTCCGGCTCCCGGATCGGAGCTGGGATATATTAAAATTACTTGCTTCTTGACTTCCCTCAAGGCTTCCATTGTCTTTTCCATGCGCAAACCTGAATTATCAATATCTGCGGTAACCGGATGCTGCAACGCCAAAATCACAGGTTCTTTTAAATTCAATTTATATTTTTTGGCAATATCTCCGGCGGAAAAAATATCTCTTTTCAAGATAACATCCAGTCCCGGGGCTCCAGTAACAAACACTCTCCAAGAATCTTCGCCCATCTTAATTAATCTTTCCGCTGATTTTTTAGTGGAAACAAAATGAATGTGCGACAATTTAGAAATCGCATGCCTTGTAATTTCGTCAACCGTGGAAGTTACTTCTCCTCCGTGGGAATGAGCAACCGGAACGCCAAGATAAACGCCGACAGTAGCGGCTGCCAGCATTTCAGATCTATCGCCCTGAACGAAAATTATATCAGGATTAATCTTTGGAATTTTCTCCAAAAATTCCAGAATAAATTTTCCAATAAACTTGGCTTGGGATTTTCTATCGTCTTTTTCAAAAATCGCGTTTATTATATGAGTCTTAAATCCGTCTTTCTTAACTTCTTTTAAAGTATTTCCAAATTGAGGCATTAAATGCATGCCGGTAGCTATTATCTCTACTTTTAATTTCGGGTTTTTTCCAATCAAAAATAAGGTTTCTCTGATTAAACCGTAATCCGCTCTTGTTCCTGATATGTATAAAATTTTTCTTTTTTTCCCAATCATTTTAATTTTATAACTGCGCCTAGGCGAAGAGAACTTCGTTCTCTTCTTCACCTTCGGTAGTCAAAGAAGGTTCCTTCTTCACCTTCGTCCCGCACCCAAGCGAAGCGAAGGGTAAAGAAGAACGCTTGTTCTTCGTAAGGCGGGACTCGGTAGGCGACGAGGACTTCGTCCTCGTCTTCACCTTCGTCCCGCCTTGCGGCGGGACTCGGTACTTGACTTTTTATTCATTATATTGTAATATTTTATATTGTTTACGCACATTAAAAACTCATAAAGAAGGAGGAAAAAATGTCCTGGCAAATGGCTTTAGCCATATTGCTCCTCGTGAATACGGGGAGCGTGGTTTTGACCAAAGTGGCGGCGGATATAATTCCCAAAAAATCAATCGGGATTTTTTACCAGTATCTTTTTTGCGTTGCAATCGCGGTTATTTACGGCTTCTTAACCAAAGAGGTTAAAGTTACCTTTGTAATGCTTTTAATAGGGGCTGTCGGATTCGTAAACGCTTTTGGCAATTACTTCCAATGGCGGGCTTCCGCGCTCTCTCTTAGCAGAACAACTCTATTCTTCCCGATGATGGAAGTAGTAACCATAGTTCTGGCGGTGAGTTTCCTCGGAGAAGATGTGCTGTGGAACCCACAATTAATCATAGGGGCTGCGCTCTGCTTTCTTGCAATGTGGCTTTTCAGAATGTCAAAAAGAGAAAGCGGAAATCACGCAGAAACCCCGGCAGGAAAATGGATTGTCTTTATTCTGGGTATGATTCTGATTTTTGGAACAACCGGATTCTTGCTAAAATGGTTTGCTTTGGACGTGCCTCGGGGGACTTTCCTTCTGGCGTGGTATGTCGGAGCTTTTTTGGCAGCTTTACCGATTCTTTTGCTGGAAAAAAGCAACCCGCTCAAGGCCACCAGGCAGAACATTCTTACTGTTTTGCCTGTAAGCTTTGCTATCTGGGGCTCCCTTCTTCTCCTTTACTTAACATATCAGCTGGAAGGACCCGTAAGCCTGGTTCTACCTGTTCGCGGGTTGGCAATCACTCTAATACCGGTTCTTATTGGCTGGTGGCTCTTTCGAGAGAGAAAAGGGCTTTCTGGCAGGGAATGGATTGGCTTTCTGGCAGGCGTTGCCGGAGCTGTCCTCGTCCTTCTCAGGTGAATATATTCGGGAGCAAGTAAAATCTTGCTCCTTTTATTTTTGCCTCCCAACTTTTCCTTATTTTAATTTTAGGTGCTTTCCCTTTGCCCAATTTTATAATGTAAATCCGCCGTCTACGATAACATTCTGGCCGGTAATGTATTTTGACTCGTCGGACAGCAAAAATATTAAAACCCCGACCAAATCATTTGGATTAGCCATTCTTTTTCCAAGAACAACTCTCTTGCAATATTCTTTTACAAAATTTTCAGGCTGGTTATCAAAGACTCCACCCGGGGAAATGGCGTTAACTCTGATATTGTATTTTCCAAGATAAGAAGCCAAATATCTGGTTAAATTTATTACTCCTCCTTTGATCGCCGCATACTCAACTGGCATTGTCATGCTTGTTCCCTCATAAATTTCAAATTTTGGGGCAGAAAATCCATAAGTAGATCCCATATTGACTATATTGCCAAATCTTTGATTTGCCATCACTTTCGCTATTTGCTGAGCCATCAAGAAATAACCTCCCAAATGCAAATTCACGTTTTCGCAAAAATCCCGATACTCAACGTCTTCCATTTTTCTTCCATAGTTTTTATTTCTTGGATAGGCGTTATTCACTAAGGCATCTATTTTCTTGAAACGTCCTAATACCGCCTTGATTAAATCTCCTATGTCCTTTTGATCCGTTATGTCGCATTTCTGAAAAATCACATTTTTATTTTTTGTTTCTTTTTTAATCTTTTCTGTTAGCTTTGTTCCTCTTTCTTTATCAATATCAACAATGACGGTATTGGCGCCATATTTTGCGCAAATCTTTGAAAACGCGCCTCCGATTAGTCCCGCTCCGCCGGTAATGATAATTGTTTTATTTTTTAACATAAATAAATTAAGTTAAACGTTTAAATTCAGTATGAGCGACCGGTCCCTCAAGCGATTTATAGATAGCGTCATCTTTAATCGCCTTGCTAATAAAATTAAAAATCTCGTCTACATTTTTTAGATATTTTTGAATGTGTTTTGCTTTATGGCCGTAAGAAACATATATGCTCTTTGAGGCTAAAAATCCTCGTTTCAACATCTCTTGGGTGAACAAAGTGTGCAAGGCTTGGCTATCTTTTCCATGGTCAAATTTAAAGGTCGCTAAAGAAGGAATATTCATTATCTTAATTTGTAAACCATGTTTTTTTGCTAATTTCTGCCATCCTAACCCAATCGCTTTTCCTGTTTTGACCAACTGCTTCGGAACGTTATATTTCTTCATTTTTTTTATTGTCGCAATTGCTGCCACCGGTCCTATCCTCTCTGTCCAATAACTGCTGGAAATAAAAGTTTTTTCAGCAGCATCCATTACTTTCTTTCTCCCAATAACAGCCGCCATTGGATAGCCGTTGCTCATTGCTTTGGCAAAAACAGCAATGTCGGGATATACCTTATAAAGCATATGAATGCCGCCGACATTCATTCTGAAGCCCGAAGTTATCTCATCAAAAATTAAAACAGCTCCTATTCTGTTAGCAATTTTTCTGACATTTTCCAGAAAACCTTTCTCTGGCTCGTGCTCTCTTCTCGGCTCCATAACAATTACTCCAACATCATTTTCTTTAACAATTTTCTCTAATTCTTCTATGCGGTTGTAATTAAACGGAATTGCCGTCCCCTTCAAGCCTCTCGGCACTCCGGCAGGGTCCAAACCCGGTAAAAGTTGACCATCCAAATTTTTCTTATCGGCTAAATTGGCCGCCAAATACCAGTCGCACCACCCGTGGTAGCCGCAAAAAGCGACCTTATCTTTTCCGGTATGAGCCCTGGCGATTCTTACCGCCACGGCCATAGCCTCTCCTCCTGTTCTGGCAAACCTAACCTCTTTTGCCCAAGGATGCAACTCTATCAACAGTTCAGCCAACTCCACTTCTTCCGGCGAATTCAGGGTTGACATCGTGCCTTCGTCTATCACTTTTTTAACGGCTTTATTAACGTCCGGGTCGGCATGCCCCAATATCCCAGTGCCAATTCCCATATAAGACATATCAATATATTTATTACCGTCTAAATCCCAAACTTCCACTCCTTTGGCTTTTTTAAAATAAGAAGGCCACTGTTCCGGCAAGAATAATTCGACACGCTTTGAAAACAACTGGGTCCCGCCGGGAATAATTTTTTTTGCTTTGTTCCACAATTTAATTCCGCTATTTTTTTTTGGCATAAATTTGGTTTTAATTAATCTTTTTGTATTTGCCTCGTATAGAGCCTGACAATCCTTATTAATGTTCTGTAATTCGGGATGTTCGTTTACAAATTGAATGACTTTCCTCAAAGGAAGCGGCTTTCCGTCTTCGTAGCCCATTCTGTCAAAAATTTCTTTAATAAATTCGAAATCTTCGGGATAATCAATGGTCAATCTGATTTTAGAGTTTTTTATTAATTCATCTTCAACCTTCAAGCGCTTCACGTCAAAGATTCCGCTATCGGTAAAATATCCTCCCCAAATTTCCGTATCTGTTTCTGATTTAATTTGGCAGGCTTTTCTTAGGGCCTCGACTTTTAATCCGTAAGTAAAAGTTCCCACGGGCAACTCATCGCATTTTATATAATCGGCATTGGTTTCTTTAAAAAGTTCTATCATTTTATCGATGTATTCCGGATCGCAAAACGGCTCGTCTCCCCAAGTAACCGCAATGAAATCGAGGTTAAAAAGAGCGGCTGCTTTTTCAAATCTGTCCAAAACATCATCTTCATGCCCCCTAAAACATTCGATTCCGTTTCTTTTCGCTATTTCAACCAAAATATCGTCGTTTGGGTTGGTGGAAGTGCATAAAACAATCAAGTCAGGAAGATTTGCCAACTTTAACCTCTCAATGAGATGTTCAATGATAGTTTTGCCCTTGATTTCAAGTAAGACTTTTTTGGGCAATCTAGTTGATTTTGTTCTGGCCGTAATAAAAATTGCTGTTTTCAATTTATTTTTTCCCATAAAATTGGCTCTTCTTCTTTAATATCGCGATTCGCCTTTCTTCCGATTAAATATTGCGCTTCTACGGGAGAAACTCCGTCATCCGCTCTCTTGAAGGTTATATTATCTCTGGTGATTTCTTCACCTTTGTTAATTTGTTTTAAAGCAACTGTTTTTTTTCTTGAAACATTTCTGTATTTCAACTCCGCTTCTGATAAATCTCTGAAATATGGCTTTCCCATTGCTTTTTCCGCCTCCTGGATATATTCTACAAATTTTTTAAACTCATCGGGATTTAAAGCCGCCTCAATATCTTCTCCCTTTAAACTTCTATCGTGAGTAATATGCTTCTCAATAACCTTAACTCCCATTGAAAGCACTGTTAAAGGAACTACCATGGCCAATTCTGATGTAGCGTTAATATGATCGGCAAGACCAACGGGCAGATCGAAAATTTTCCTTAATGAAGGAATTAAACTCAAATGTGTATCTTCTATTTTGGTTGGGTATAGCTGAATTCCGTAAAGCAAAATTATTTCGTTGTTTTCTTCTTTCCTTATTATATTTACGACTTTTTCTATCTCTCCCAAAGTCGCGCCCCCAATGCGTAGAATCACAGGTTTTTTAGCTCTGGCAATATTTCTTACAAAATCGTCTTCAAGAAAACAGGCAGAAGAGATAACATAAGCGTCGGCATTTATTGTTTGGGCAAATTTAAAACTCTCAAAATCATTCGGCATAACGCAAACCTCCAACCCAAAACTCTTCGCATAGCCTACAAGTTCTTGCCAATCGCTATTTTTGAGATTAATCCCTTCGTGATATTTATAAATATTTTCGTCCTCTCTTCCGGCAGACATCGTTTGTCCGGCTGAACAGCCGTAATTTCTAACCATATAATCTTTTAGGCTGGTAAAATGCAGACTTATTGCATCGGCTTTAGCGTCAGCCGCTCCCTTTATTATTTTTTTAGCTTTTTCAACCGAACCATCATGCGACCAAGCCATTTCGGCAATAACAAAAACTGCCGATTTTTTATTCTCTATCTGACTTTGAAAAATATTTTTTATTTTATTTTCCATATATTTATTAGGCTTTACCTGCGTCCGCCCTAGGCGGGACTTGGTTGAAGAAGAAAACTACGTTTTCTTCTTCACCTTCCAAGTCCTGCTTTGCAGGACGCAGGTGGAAAAGAAGATTTATCTTCTTTGACCGTTCCGCCCTAGGCGGACTTGGTTGGCGAAGAAAACTACGTTTTCTTCTTCACCTTCGTCCGCCTAGGGCGGACTCGGTTATTAAATAATCTTTTATTTTATTAAAATCTTTATGATATTCAGCTGAATCTAAATATTTATTTTTCAATCTCCAAAAATTAATTTTCGCAGATATCGTTTTTATTCTTTGGAGCATCTCAACCGGTAAAAAATTTAAAACATTTTTAATTTTATTGATTAGAAAATATCTTATGCCGTCCGGATAATTTTTCGCCAAATATTCAGACATAGCTTTATCAATCGTTTCATTTGCTTCCTCTGTATTTAATTTAGAATTTTTAGTCAGATGCATTGCTAAACAATTTTTAAAATTAGCGTATTTTTCATCATAGCTGCCGTCTTTAATAAAACTGCGAATTGTACAGGTAGTCACTCCTGTAGAATGAGCACTTGTTTCTAAAAAAGCGTAAGGAATATCGAGGCATTTCATCTTACTGTAAGTTACGGCTAATAGTGAAGGTAAAAGTTCGCCAAATCTGTTATCATTTGTGAATTTTGCTGTTTCTGTGAGAATCATTTTCAGTAAAGCGGTGCGGTGCACAGCGCTGAAAGTCGGAATTTGATAATCAGCCAAATAATAAGAAACTCTATCTTTTGCGTCAGACAAAGTAAGGGATTCGCAAATATAGCCCGCGCCTAAACGAATTTTATTTTTGTCTCTGTTCTGCGGATCAACGGAGAAAATCAAGTATTTTCCTTGACATACGCTAAAATCAAAATTTTTTTCCAAAAAAGCGGCAGATTTTATTATGCCTTCTGGCGTTACAAAATCGTCATCGGAACAGATAAGACAAAATTCGCTTTTGGCATAATTTACAGCGTCAGCAAATTTATACCAAGGATTAATATCTTCCGGATAATCATTAAAGCGCAAAACTTTAAAGTTTTTCAAAGCAGATATAACTTCCTGATTTCTCTTTTTATTTTCATCGGAACTGGAATCAGCAACGACGAACTCAAAATCGTCTTTCATCTTCGCTTCCTTTGGAAGCTCGATAAATGAATCGTAATAATTCAGGATTCTTTTCAAACAATGGGGCCGGTTATAAGTTGGAATGATAATCGTAATTTTTGCCATTTTAACTTAATTGCTCAATTATTTTTTTGTAATCAATTTCCAATAAATCAGGGTTTGGCCAAAGCCAATTTTTAGACAATTCTCTTTTGACGATAATTTTATTTTTCAGTTGGCATTGAGACATAATATCGCTTGCCAAAGCATAACAGGAAAGATTTTCGCTCTTGCTGTCATCAATTAAAATTAAATTCTGCGTTTCTCCAGCGTCTTCAATAATTCTTGACCAATTAGTCCTCGTCATAGAATTTACTGAAAATAATGACGACTCAAGCCCTTTTTCCTTCAATCTTTCTTGTAATCCCAAACCGTAAGAGAAAGAAAAATTAAAGCAGGCTATCGTCGCCCTCTTTCCCTCTTTATACTGAAAAACAGTGCCTTCTTGGTTAATGTAAACGGGCTTTGCATCCAAAACTTTCTGGCCGAATAATCTTTGGCTAACTCCAATAATCCTAAAGCCGGGGGATAACAGCTGGGAATTTATTATTTTTTCCGCATCGGCTTTGTTGGTTACGGCAAAACCCGGAACTCTGGCTATGGAACAGAAATCCCCAAAATTATTTAAGCTTGACTGCAAGCCTTGGTAACCATTGTCAACAATAATCGGGAAAATAGTGAAAGAGGTTTCAGGATTTTTTCTCCTGATAAAATTATATGTATTAACAAGCTGGTCAATGCCCAGCAAAAGAAAATCTTGCTGTTTCATAAAATATATTGACGCTACCTTTCCGAGCATCAAGCCAAAGCCGACGCCGCATAAAGTATTTTCAGAATTCTGGGTATTAATAATAAGACCTCCTTCCCTGACTTTCAGATTTCTGGTCAATCCGCCAAGGCAAGACCCGGCGGCTATATTCTGCCCAAAAACCACAATTTTTTCTTTTTCCAAAATTTTATTCCTTATTAATTCATTTATATATTCAACGTATTTCATCGCTCTGTTTCTTTTCTTAATTCCCCTAAAATTTCCTGCGACATTTTTTGGAAAACATCTTTTTCAAAAAGTTTTGCTAAAACAAATACAGGGTCATTTTCAGAACTCTCAATTTCCGGCCCATTTTCCAGATTAATTTCCGGAGCCGGGCCCGCGTGATAATTGATAAACCTTCCTTCCGGATTTTCCGGTGTTTTAAGATGCCAACCGCCCAAAGTGGTCAATTCAACTTCAACTATTACCGGTATTTTATTCTCCAAGGAATATTCTTTGAGAAATTTCAATTTATCAATATATTCATAAACATTGTTGCTGCTTAATTTTTCATATTTAACGCTAAGGGCTTCAGCAATTTTGTCCAAATTGATATCGCATCTCCTTTCTTTTATTTTTGTGGCCAATGACCAGCCGTTGTTCTCAATAACAATCAAGACAGACAAGTTATTGCTTTTCATAAACAACAAACTTTCATAAAAAGCTCCTTCTTCAATGGCGCCATCGCCCGTTTCAACAATAACTATGCTTTTTTCTCGTTTGACTTTTTTTGCTAAAGCAAGTCCCGAAGCCACCGGCAAATTATTTCCTAAAATGCTGGAGGCATAGACGATATTTTTTTCTTCGTTGGCTAAATTCATTGACCCCAACTGACCCCCTGCTAACCCATTTTCTCTTAAAAGATACTCATCCAATTCCGGATTCAGGGCTTTAGTTCTTGCCAAGTTATAGTGAATATTTCTATGAGAAACAAGCAGTTGGTCGTCTCCCTGCATTACGGAACTCACCGCAACGGCAATTGCCTCATGACCCATAGCTAAATGAATCGGTATCTTGAAAACGCCTTCTTTGTATTTTTCATTAACAATCATCTGACTAAGCCTGATTCTCAACACCTCTTTTGCTATTTCCAGGTCGTAATTTTGCATTATATTAACAATGTTTCTAAGCCGATTTCTAAATCAATCTCCGGCTTCCAGTTTAATAATTTTTTCGCTTTTTCGCTTGAAACTCTCCTGACGCTCGAATTATTTGGGTTTGTTTCGATAATTTTCGGGTTTTTATTAAGAATTTCTTTTGACGTCTCGATGATATCTCCCAAAGTAATTAATTTATCGCCTTCAAGATTAACAATATTGAATCCTTGCAAACCGATGGATTTAATGATTCCTGAAGCAATATCTGAAACATGGATAAAATGCCTGCCAGTCTTCAAAGATCCGACCTCTATCTCATCCTTTTCTTTAACTGCCCTGAAAAGAGATTCAACGGCTGACCCGCCTTCTTTTCTGGGACCATAAATTATGCCGAAGCGCAAAATTGTCACCGGACAAAAGCCATGCTGATATTTCTGCCTTAAATTAGCTTCTGAAACTAGCTTTGACAAAGCGTATTCAGAAGTGTGGTTGGCGATATTGATGAAAGAGTCTTCTGTTTTTGTTTCATTATCGAAGCAGTTGTCATATACCCATTCAGAAGAAGCAAAAATAAATTGCTTTGCTTTCTTTTTTTCAGCCGCATCCATTAAATTTAAAGTAGCCATTACATTCACGTCAAAGCAATCAGAGGCCCGTCCTCTGCAAAGAGTATCGCTGGAAAGAGCGGCTAAATGCACGATGGCGTCTACCCCCTCCGGGATTAAGTCGGCTATTTCTTTTTTACGAATGTCAAATTCAGGCAAATCTGCCTCAATAATCTCAATGCCTTGTTTCTCGCACTGCAAAATCAATTCTTTCCCTATAAAACCTTTAGCTCCTGTGATA
>JAUSLA010000016.1 GCA_030646565.1 bacterium | reverse complement strand
CGTAGCGAAGAGCTTTTTCCACTAATTGATGATAATCTTTTTTAGGAAGAGTAATATTAGCCATATATTTTAATAATATATCAGGTAAATATCAATGTCAATGTCAACAAAAATATTTAAATATATTTATTACGTCGTATTAGCGTTTATTGTCGCAGTTGCTTTGCTGTTGATTGTTTCCATTTTTCCCATTACCGGAAATTACAAAGTGATGACCGTGATTTCAGGTTCAATGGCGCCGGCAATTAAAACGGGAAGCGTGGTGATTGTCAAACCCGCGTCTGATTATAAAATCGGAGACGTGATTACTTTCGGGCCGTACAGCAAGACAAAAGCGCCTACCAGTCACAGAATTTACGACATTAAAGTTGTTAACAGCCAGCCGGTTTATATCACTAAAGGCGACGTGAATAATGCGCCGGACACCAGAGAGATTCAAAAAAGCGATATTGTGGGGAAAGTATTGTTTTCCGTGCCTTATTTGGGTTATGCCGTGGATTTTGCCAAAAAACCAATTGGTTTTATGCTGATTATTATCGTGCCAGCGGCAGTTATCGTTTTTGATGAAATTAAAAAAATTATACATGAGGTTAAGAAAAAAAATAAAAATACGGGCTCTGCTGTCTGAAAGCCATAGTAAAGCTGTTGAAATTCCCGTTAAGTCCTCTTTTGCTTTGAAAGAGCCGAATTTTTCGTTTCCTTTTATAAAAGAAAGTTTGCTAAAATTGGCGGCTTTCTGCTTGATTGTGGCGTTAAACTGGGCGGGCCTTTCGGCTGTGATTGGAACACTTGCTTACTTAAATGATACGGAAAATTCAGCCGACAATAGCTTTACTGCCGGCTCTTTGGATTTTCAGGTGGATTTAAAAAAGGAAGACAATAGATTTCAAACTCATACTCAAGGCGGATGGGGGTCAAGGGCGCACGGCAATAACCCCGGCAATTATCGCGACGATAACTTTGATGCCGCCTTTCCTAACGGCGCTACTATCGGCGATGCAAACGGATTTACGGCATTATTTACTGATGCAGAAGCCGTAGAAGATTTCTTACCGGCTGGAGGAACTCCGATGCCCTTGGGCGAAGATTATATTGACCCAACCGACACGGAAGCCGGCGTTTTGGCGGGGCAGACCTTGGCGTTAACCTTAAATGTCGGTTTTGATTTATATGACCCCGACTTCGCCCCAAGTATAAATAACTTGGGGGATTATGTAATCAACGATTCATCTGTACCCTGCAATGGAATGACGGCGCAAGAAGTGCTTGATGAGGCTAATACTATTTTGGGCGGCTTATCCGGCAGTTTTTCGGCTTCTGATATAAACGACTGTGCCACCTGGATTAACGAAAAATTTGAGGATGGAGGAGACGATGATGGTCTCTCTCCGGGAGGATCGTTTTCGCAGTTTGCTACGATAAAAAACGTCGGTTCGCTTGATTTCCAATACACCGCGCGCGTAGAAAAAACCAGCGGTGATGATGATTTTTGTAATGCGTTGAATCTTGAGGCGTTGCTTGAAGGCGCAACGAATTATTCAGGAGACCTCTTGGATTTTGTTTCTTCTCCGGTGGTCTACTCAAGTTCTGCCGATGAGTGGGAGTTTATAATTTCTCTACCTGAAGATGCTGATGCCGAGAGCAGTTGCGGTTTTGATTTTGTTTTTTCCGGTTGGCAGACGAATTTGCCTTCGTTCGGCGGATTTTCCGACATTGAGCGAGCTGACGACCCTATTTATGGAATTACCCATGTTTCCGTTGAAACTTATTCAAATGCTCAAAATAGTGAAGAGCCGACAAACGAAGAAGAGCCGATTATTGAAGAAACTTCAACCGTAACCGTAATAGAGGAAACTACCGGCGAAGAGACAACTGTTAATGAAGAAGCAAATACAGAAGATCAAACGGAAGAAGAAATTTCTTCAGAAGATGAATTAATTGTCCTGGAGGAAAATAATGAGACGGGTGGCGAAACAACGGAAAACGTAATTGAAGAACCATCGGCAGAAACAAACGGTCCAACAGACGGGGAAGCAACTTTAGAAGAAGCTCCGGTTATCGAAGAACAGCCGGTGACTGTGCTTGAAAATACTATTGTGGAAAGCGCGGCGCCGGAAACTGGCGGAGGAGATGGAACTGCCGGCGGCGGCGGGGGAGATATAAGCGAATAATCTTAAATTTAAAATGAAATTTTTATCAATAAGAATAATTTTATTAGTTCCAATCGCTGTTTTTGGCGCCGGGTTTTTATTTATTGATTCTGTTCAAGCTCAACCTCCGGATAATTTAGTTGTTCAATTCGAAACAGCTCCTTTATTTAATAAAACAAATTTCTTGCCCGACGACGCGGTTTCGCGCTGGGTGAAAGTAACCAATAACAGCGGTGAAAGCCGGAGAATCGCAACAGAAGCCATAAACAAAAGCGACCCTGATGATTTTGCTTCCCAATTAAATTTGACCATTAAAGAAGGAGCAACGGTTATTTTCAACGATACTTTGAAAAAATTCTTCAGCCAGGGCGAAACCTATCTTTCTGATTTGGCGAACGGAACGACGGCGCAATATGATTTTACTATCGTTTTTAATTCCGGGTCCGGGAACGAATATCAATTAAAATCCTTGGGTTTTGATATTTTAGTCGGTTTTGAAGGTCAAGAAGGCGGATTGCCATTGCCAACGCCAGGCGGGGGCGCCAATGGAGGAGGAGGTTTGCCGCCCGGTTTAACTATTCAAGATGAATCGGTAAGAATCGCTGGAATCGAAGAAACAAGCATTACTCTTATTTGGAATACCTCTTATTTATCAAGCAGTCAGGTGATTTACGGAGCAGAAGGGGAAAACCATATTTTAAATTTAACCGATAATGCCGGCGCGCCGCCAAAATACGGTTATGCTCACACAACGCCAGAGTATGATATTATCCCAAAAGTTATTAGCCATTCGGTTACAATTTATGGCTTAACTCCCAGCACAACATATTATTATCGGGCAGTTTCACACGCTTCTTTAGCCATTAGCCGTGAATATAGCTTTACCACTTTAGGAGTAAAAGAAATAGGGAAGATTGAGGGGGAAGTTGAAGTTCCGCCTGGAGAAGA
>JAUSLA010000008.1 GCA_030646565.1 bacterium | reverse complement strand
CACAGGTGGGCAAAAATCTGCCTCAATGCCAAAAAGACAAAACAAGCTCTTTTTGGAATTGTTCAGGGCGGGAAATTCAAGGATTTAAGGCAAGAAAGCGCAAAATTTATAGGCGATTTGCCTTTTGACGGCTTTGGTATTGGTGGAGAGTTCGGAGACAACAAAAACATAATGCTCCAGATGCTAAACTGGACACTCAAAGAACTGCCCCCGGCTAAACCCCGGCATCTTTTGGGAATTGGACATTTGGAAGACATCCCCAAAATTATTCGGGCCGGAATAGACACTTTCGACTGCATTGTTCCCACTCATTATGCCAGAAGGGGAGTAGCCTTTGTTTCGGAAGGTAAACTGGATTTAGGGAAAATAAATTTTCTAAAAGATAAAAATCCTCTGGATAAAAAATGCGCCTGTAGCGTCTGCCAAAATTATTCCCGAAGCTACATTAGCCATTTATTCCGGGCAAAAGAAATTACAGGTCTCAAACTTTTAACTTTTCATAACCTCTATTTTTTTAATGATTTTATTGCTAAAATTAGAGAAAGAATAAAGCGAGGAAAATTATAGGCGACGAGGACTGCGTCCTCGTCTTAACCTTCGTCCCGCACCCGAGTCCCGCAAAGCGGGACGAAGGGTGGAGAAGAACACGAATGTGTTCTTCGACTAGCGGGACTCGGTAGGCGAAGAGAACTGCGTTCTCTTCTCTATTCCATCCCGCTTTGCGGGACTCATAGGCGAAGAGAACTGCGTTCTCTTCTTCATCTACCCGAGCGAAGCGAAGGGTGGAGAATAGCGAACGCTCTTCGACTCGCTTTCGCTAGCGAAAGCTCGATATATGAAGAAAGTTAAAATAAAACCGCAAAAAGAGCCAAGACCAAAAAAAGTTCAGCGGAGCTGGGCTCTTGCCAGCCGGCTTGAACAGCGCCGAGTCAGATGAGTTCAAAAAACCTTTTGAATAATAGGCGAAGAGAACTGCGTTCTCATCTTCACCTGCGTCCTGCTTTGCAGGACTTGGTCTACGATGTTGTTGTAATCGGCGGAGGCCCGGCCGGGATACTCGCGGCCGGCAGAGCAGGGGAATTGGGAGCCAAAGTTTTGCTTTTGGAAAAAAATGCGGCTTTAGGCCGTAAACTTTTAATTACCGGCAAGGGAAGAAGCAATATCACAAAAGCCGAATTCAATCCAAAAGAACTCGTAAAAAAATACGGCAGGGGAGGCGATTTTCTTTTGTATCCCTTGTCAATATTTGGAGTTAACGACACGATTAATTTTTTTGAGAAAAAAGGTCTAAAAACCAAAGTTGAGCAAGGAAAAAGAATTTTCCCGGCAAGCGACTCTGCAAATGATGTTTTGGGCATCCTGCTAAAGTATCTTAAATCCGGCTATGTTGAAATTGAAACTGATTCTGAAGTGGTCAAGCTTCAGAAAGAGCAAAAAAGAATTAAAAAAGTTATTTTAGAAGACGGCACAGAAATTTTTGCAAAAAACTATATTATTGCAACCGGAGGAAAATCTTATTCTGGCACCGGCTCCACAGGCGACGGATACGAATGGGCAAAGGGTCTAGGCCATAAAGTTAATAAATTAAGGCCGGCATTGGTGCCTGTAAAAATTAAAGAAAGTTGGCCAAAGGCGGCCCAGGGTTTATCTTTAAAAAACATTGAATTGACTGTTTTCCTGAATGGCAAAAAGAAAGACAGCCGCTTTGGCGAACTTTTATTTACTCATTTTGGCATATCGGGCCCCATAGTTTTGGACTTGAGCCGTACCATAGGCGAGCTTTTGGAAAAAGGAGGGGTTAAATTGGTTTTGGATTTAAAACCAGCCCTTGATTTTCAAACATTAGACAAAAGAATCCAAGGCGATTTTTCAAAATACGGCCAAAAATTATTCAAAAATTCTCTTTACGATTTGCTTCCTCAAAAGATGATTCCCGTTATTATTGAATTGTCCGGAATTAACCCCTCAAAAAAAGTTAATGAAATCACCCGTGAAGAACGGCACAGCTTAGTAAGATTGTTAAAGGGATTGGAAATGACGGTTTCTTCGCTTTTGGGATTTAAAACGGCAATTGTTACAGCCGGCGGCGTCTCCCTTGGGGAGATAGATTCAAAAACAATGAAATCAAGGCTGATTGAAAACCTGTTTTTCGCCGGCGAAATTATTGATTTGCAGGGAGCTACCGGCGGATACAATCTCCAGCTTTGCTGGAGCACGGGTTATTTGGCAGGCCAATCCGCCGCAACGCCGACCAGTTTAAAGAGAAATATTCAAAAATGATTTTGAAAAATTGGTTGAGGTATTAGTCCTTGACATCCTTTCTTGTTTCGTATATTATAGAAACAAGCTATATTTTTAATTTAAGAAACCGAAACTATGTTCGGCGAAGAGGATTTAATCCTCTTCTTCACCTTCGCTTCTTGCAGAAGCTCGGTCAATAAATTTTCAATTAAGTTTAATGTTTTTAAATTAAAACATTTAAAAAAGATATTTTTGGAGAAAATATCTTTGCCCAATCTTCAATAAATTTTCAATTTATTTCAATGTTTAAAAAAGAGATTATTTGGCGAGAAATCTTGTTTCAAGCCATTGAAAATAAAAAAACTGAATTTACCCAAAAAGAATTGGCCCAGAAATACGGGTTTTCTTTAAGTACGGTTTTTAACGCTTTAAGAGTTCCAAGAAGCGCTAATGCCGTTGAGGGCAAAAGAGGATTTAAGCTTCGGGACATTGAAAAATTTTTGCATATCTGGGCGACTTTCAGAAATCTAAAAAAAGACATAATTTATCAAACCAATGTTGCAAAGTCGGTGCGGGAGATAGAAGGGGAGATGCCGCCAAAGATTATTTTCGGCGCTTTTTCCGCTTTTCTTAAAAAACATAAAACAGCTCCGGCTGATTACGACAAGATTTATATTTATTCCACCGAAGACGAGCTTGAAGAAATTAAAAATCGTTTTCCGCTTCAAAAAGGTTATCCTAATCTGATTGTATTAAAAGCCGATCCTTGGCTCAAGAATTTCGGTAATATAACTCCCGACTGCCAAACTTTTGTTGATTTGTGGAATCTAGCAGAATGGTATGCCAAGGATTATTTAAATGCTTTAAAGGAAAAAATAGTGAAATAATATTTATAGCGAGCCCTTCGGCAGTGAGCTCAGGGCCGAACTGCTCATCGAACTATGCCAGAGTTTTACCACGATTTAATAACCGAAAAAAGTTTTGAAATTCTTCAGCAGCTAAAAAAGAAGTTAAATTTTACATTGATTGGCGGTTGGGCGATTTTTTTATATTCAAAAGCGCTAAAATCAAAAGA
>JAUSLA010000011.1 GCA_030646565.1 bacterium | reverse complement strand
CATCGGTTCACTAAGTTCCACTTTCGTGCCTGCGCGAGATATCCCTCTTGCAGTCAAGCTGGCTTTCGGCTTTACCCGACCACTCCGATTTCCATCCGGAGCTAGCCAACCTTTAAACGCCTCCGTTACTCTTTAGGCAATTCTGTTAACCTTAGAACTCTTGGAATTTTATATCTCATAGAAGGAATTACAAATAATTCGATCATTTTAATAAATCTTTCACCCGAATTCCCTCCTAAATATATTTGTTCTCCTATTCCGTCTTTCTTCACAGAACTTGTTACACCAAATTTATTTTCTAAAATATCCTGTAAAGTTTTAACATCTTTTTTGCTAAAACTTTGAGTATTAAGAAACACTCCTTTATGTTTGTTTGATTTTATTGAACCATCGTCCATAAACCAAACCGCTAACGATAAAGCTGTTATATCCTTGAATAAATCATCTGGTACAACTTTTTTCTTTTTTCTGTAAAAATCTTTCTGAAAATTCCCTAATAATCTATGACCGTAGGTTGTAAGTCCATAATTTTTATGAATTTTACCCCAAACTTTCTTTATTTTTTGCTTTGGCTTTGTCCGAATCCAATTTTTGAATTCTTGATAAAACCAATCAACATATTCTTTCTGCTTATAACTATGTTCTATTTTTAACCGGCTCAATTCGGGAGTGTACAATTTTTCTAAATGTCCGTCTCCCAAAATTGTTCCAATTAAAATTTCTTCTTGTCTATCGCTTAAAGAAAGTTTGCTTTTGTATTCTTCTATTGCCCTACTTCTCATAGATTAGAGTTTTAAGTCTTGGATTAGTTAATTGGCGCTTAATGGAATTAACATTACCGAATCTTTATGTCGCCATAAAGTTCAGACTATATTACTACCCTGCAAATTTTACAGGGACTCGACGTGTAGTCGTTGAGGGTGTCATTTAAAAAAACAACTTCCCTGCTGATTGTCCGCACCAAAAGATTTTCACTTAATTTTATTTTACCAAAGTCGAAGAGATAAATCTCTTCTTCCTCTTCGTTTCCGCGAAGCGGAAACTCGATAATTAAGTACCTTTGGATACTCGGATGTTCCAGCATATTAGTCGAGTTTACGTTCAGAATTACTTCTGAACGGCCCCATTGCAAACGCGTTTATGTTTGCAAAAGTTAAGGCAAGCGCCCCACTTAAACTGCCCATCAAACACTGTTTCCCGCCAAAAGCGAGATTAGAATAAAGATTCCAAAAGACGGGTGTTTCATTGGCGGCTCCTCCCGACCCGAAAGTCGGAACTCAAAGCCTACCCGCTACGCTACGCATCTAAAATCAAGACTCAATGTCTGACTACAGTAAAGCTCCCGGGGTCTTTCCGTCTAGCTGCAGGTAACCGGCATCTTTACCGGTATTGCATTTTCACCGAGCGCTTCGTTGAGACAGTCCCCAAGTCGTGAAGCCTTTCATGCGGGCCGGAACTTACCCGGCAAGGGACTACGCTACTTTAAGACGATTATAGTTATCGCCGACGTTCACTGGCGCTTCACCCATTTAGCCCATACCTTGCGGCATGGACCAACGAGATTAACGTTCCAGCACTGGTCAGGCCTCAGCCCCTATACATCTTCTTACGAATTAAGCAGGGACCTGTGTTTTTGATAAACAGTCGCCTGGGGTTACTTTCGCTGCGACCCCCCACCACTTTATAAAGACTTCAAAAATCAACTTACAAAATTATTATAAATAAAATTTGCAAGTGAATTAGAAATCCGTACAAAGTGGTGGGGGGTAGGTCTTATCCCGAAGTTACGACCACTTTTTTGCCTAGTTCCTTAACGAAGTTTCACTCGTTCACCTTAGTGTATTCACACTAACCCACCTGTGTCAGTTTGCGGTACGGGGTCCATAAGATAGTATATTAAAGGTTTTTCTGGGCAATCTAATCTTTGAGAACTTCCCGCCAAAAGCGGAAATAAGGAAATCCAATAATCCTCTCAAAAACTTTAACTGCGTCGCCTTATGTTTATCTTACGGACGGGCCGGAATATTAACCGGCTGTCCATCTCCCGAGACCTTTCGGTCGAGGGATTAGGCCCGCCTAACCCTTGGTTGATTATCATTGCCAAGGAAACCTTGGGTTTACGGTGTCCCGTTTTCTCAGCGGGATTGCGGTTACTCATGCCAACATTCTCACTCCCACACCTTCCACCTGGCCTTACGGCTCGGCTTCACAAAGTGTGGGACGCTCCCCTACCAATTTTATGTTAAAACATAAAAGTCCTTATCTTCGGTACCAAACTTAGTCCCGTAAATCTTCGGCGCAGGACTCCTTAGTTAGTAAGCTATTACGCACTTTTTAAAGGATAGCTGCTTCTGAGCTAACCTCCTAACTATCAGAGGAATCCCACTTCCTTAAAAACACTTAGTTTGGTTTAGGGACCTTAGATGAAGATCTGGGCTGTTTCCCTTTTGAGCTCGGACCTTAGTGCCCAAGTTCTGACTGGTGTCTACATCTTCCGGCATTCGGAGTTTGGTAGGAATATCTGGATTTCTCCAAGATGTTCCTTCCAGTGCTCTACCTCCGGAAAAAATTTTAACACCGCTAGCCCAAAAGCTATTTCGGGGAGAACCAGCTATTACCAAGCTCGATTAGCTTTTCACTTCTTACCACAACTCATCCCAGAGTATTGCACGGCTCACGGGTTCGGGCCTCCTTTCGCCTTTCGGCGAAATTCACCCTGGTCATGGCAAGCTCGCTTGGCTTCGGGTCTTACGCATGCTGCTAAAAATCGCGCTTTTAACACTCGGTTTCCCTGTGACTCCTCCCTGGAAGGGATTAGTCAGCAACATACATAAAGTCGTTGGCTCATTCTTCAATAGGCACGCCATCACCCCCCACTTTCTAACTTCAATTTTTAAAATCAGAAAGTGGGGGGCTCTGACTCCTTGTGAGCGAGATGGTTTCAGGTTCTATTTCACCGGGATCACCTCCCTGCTTTTCACCTTTCCCTCACGGTACTGGTTCACTATCGGTGAAGTTGAGTATTTAGCCTTGGCCGATTAGTCCGGCCTGTTTCCCTCAGGGTTTCCGTTTCCCGAGGTACTCAAGAAAAATAACAAGGAGCATAAAGAAGTTTTCGAATACGGGGCTATTACCCTCTTTGGCTTCCCTTTCCAGGGAAATTCTTCTAACCAACCTTTATCTAATTTTCTCCCTCAGAAGTATCCCGCACACAAATAAATGTGGGCGGGAAACTCCCGACATTATTCCCTTACAACCCCCATCGCTCCTCGCTGCTGCTCGCCACTCGCTTCATTTAAACATTTGAACATTTTAACATTTAAACAAAATCATCTGAGCCAAATGTGTTTAAATGTTTATGTGTTAAGATGTTAAGATGAAGTTCGTGTCGAACAAAAGTGAGGAGCAATAGGTTTGGGCTTTCTCCCTTTTCGCTCGCCGCTACTAAGGGAATTTTGCAAAGCTAATGCTTTGCGTTTTTTTCTTTTCCTCCGCTTACTATGATGTTTCGCTTCAGCGGGTTTGCTCCGAACACATTAATCATGCGCTCGGTAATCCCGTTTTACGGGATTGGGTTTTCCCATTCGGAAATCCCCGGATCAAAGGTTGCTAGCCACCTCCCCGAGGCTTATCGCAGACACGCCACGTCCTTCGTCGCCTCAACTTCCCAAGGCATCCACCATCCGCCCTTAAAATTTTTACCTGCCCTCTCAAATTTTACGATACAAAATGTCGATGAGAACTACGTTCTCATCTTCATTTTCGTTTCCTCTTTGCAAGAGGAAACTCAATAAAAGAGGTTACTATTTAATATTCATTTTTCAAGGTCCTTACCCTTCTATCCTTTCAACAAAAAAATCGCTTTCAAGAAGCGATCTTTCTCCAACTTAAAAAAGGAGAATTTATCCGCTTCTTTTTTGTAAAGTTGTTTTCTTTGTTATCATACCTGGCTAAATTCTATCAGATTAAAACTTCGTGTCAAGTACCCGAGCCACAGCGAAGGGTGAAGAAGAGAACGCAGTTCTCTTCGCCTACCGCAGGGAAATAAAAAAACAAGCAGAATTTTTTCTGCTTGATAAATTTATAGATAATCAAATATATCGTCAATACTTTCGATAACCACCGAAGCTCCTGACACTAAAAGTTTTTCAGCGGAAACAGTATTCGTGATACCGACAGCAAAAATGCCGTTTCTTTTTGCAAGTCCCATATCTGCCGGACCGTCCCCTATTAAAAGGGCTTTCTGGCAAAATTCGCCAAGAGTCAAAGAAAAATGGTTGGCAAATAATTCTATGTGTTTATCCCCTTTCAGTATTTTATCGGAACCCAGAAAAAAATCGTAGGGAAGATTATATTTTGCAAACAGTGTTTTCAGCTCGGATGTCGGAGAGCCGCTGCTGGCCAAAAGATCCCTGCCCGATTTCTTGATATCTATTAAAATTTCTTTGACTCCCGGAAAAATTTTTGGTTCTCCTTTATAGGCAATCTGAATAAATTCCCGGACAAACCGATCTATATCTTCTGCAGTAAAACTAATATTGTGAATTTGCAGTATACCTACTAACTGGCCGGACTGGCCTTGCAATGGTATGCCGGCTGTGTCGTAATAATATTTTGCCGCAAAATCTTTTTGAATTCCGTAATGCCGAAACATCATTTCAACAAATGTTGTTTGAAAAATAGGCATTCTGTCAAATACGACTCCGTCAACATCCGTGATGACAAATTTTATTTTATTGTTCTGCATTCTTTACCTCCTTGTTTTTTAAAGGGGCTGAAAAAATCCAGCCCTTTTTCTCACTATAAATACCTTTTGGCAATATAGTCCAGCACTTCTTTTGCGGAGATAAGGTCTCCTTTTCTGAAATATCTTTCAATTTTTTCCAGCTCACTATACAGAAGATTCAATCTTTTGTCTCTTGGCGCGGTTTGGGAATGGATTGTTGTTTCATTCCATTGCCTTACATCGCAAACCCAGTTCCAGACGCATAACGACGAAGAGAACTGCGTTTTCTTCTTCAGCTATCAAGTCCCGTGAAACGGGACGCAGATGGAGAAGAGCGAACGCTCTTCGACTCGTCCTGCCGTGCGGGACCTGGTTTTCAAAGTGCTTTCACCATTAAACTAATGGCGCGCTAATCATAACACAATTCCATATTTTTAGCAAAACGAAAAGCCCCTTTTCGAGGCCTTGCGTTTTTGAGTCCTAAGAATTATTCTTTCAGCTTTTTTTTCAAATTCTGAAGAGCCTCAGCGGCAACATCCTTACCGCCCAAGCCGAAAGCAAGTCCTACGGAAATCACCAGCATTGCCACCAATCCGGTAAACAAGGTTTCCATAAATGGTCTCGCAACTCCTAACTGATATAAAATAGCTAAAAGAGCGAAAACCCAAATTGACCATTTAATTACCGCGCTTACCATCGCCCCGTATCCAATCTTTATACTTTCCACGGTTACTCTTACTAGTTTTTCAACGATATCAACAACAATAACAGTAACGACAAAAATTAAGACAGCAATAATAACATTGGGCAGATATGTCAACACGCTTCTTAAAAAAGCGGCTAATTCGCGCAAACCCAAAATGTCCACTGCAGCCAAAAGAAAAACAATAACAAAAACCCACTTTACAATTGCGCCAATAAAATTAGAAGCGTCAACTTTGATTTCTGCCTTGTCAAAAGCGGTTTTCCAGCTGCCTTTATCAAAAAGCTGGTTGAACTTTGCTTTTTTTAGAATCTCGGTTACCAGCTTGCCCACTCCCACCGAAACAAACCAGCCAATGCCAAAAACAATTATTGCTCCGAGCGCAACCGGAAGAAAACCTAAAAATCCCTGCCAAAGATTCAAAAGAGCGCCAATAGTAACTGAATACCAATCTAACACCATATTTTTAATTTCATTTTAAACTATGAGGTTCGATGAAATAAATTTCATCTCTACCCTCATCCCCTCCTTATGCGAGGGAACTCGGGGTTCGATGAAATAAATTTCATCTCTACCTTCGTCCGCCAGAGGCGGACTCGGTATTCGACCTTTAAAATCATTAATATATTATATAACTTATCATATTATACAACAAC
>JAUSLA010000009.1 GCA_030646565.1 bacterium | reverse complement strand
ATTTCAAAAAGGGCGCAAAGAATTGTTATTTCGCCCATAAAAGAAATGTCGCTTTTGGCTGATTCACTGCAAGAAAAGACAGGGGCAGATATTATTTCTTTTGGCCAAGGCATTCCTTATTTTGATACGCCAAAGTATATAAAAGATGGAATCAGAAAATCTTTAAATGAAATAAGTACGGCAAAATATACTTTAGAGCCCGGAATTACAGAGTTGCGGGAATTAATTGCCAAAGATTTAAAAAAAAGAAAAGGCGTTAAAAGTATTCGGCCCAAAAAGGAAATTATGGTCACGGTTGGTTGCCAAGAAGCGGTTGCTTGCTCTTTAACGAGCGTTATTGATGAAGGTGACGAGGTTCTGCTTTTTTCTCCGTGTTACGCTTCGCACATTCAGCAAGTCTTGCAGTTTGGCGGGATTCCTAAATTTGTTTTTTTAAAAGAAAAAAACGGCTGGTCAATCGACTTTGAAGCGCTTAAAAATTCTGTTTCCAAGAAAACAAAAGCTATTCTCTTTTCCAATCCTTCAAACCCCACCGGCTCTGTTTTAACCATGGAGGAGACAGTAAAATTAGTTGAATTTGCGATTAAAAATGACTTGATTATTATCGCAGACGAGACCTATGACTTTTTGGTTTATGACGGTATAAAACATATTTCTTTGGCTTCATTTGAAAAAGCAAAAGATAGAATTATTTTATGCGGCGGTTTTTCAAAAAGATTCGCAATGACAGGATACAGGGTGGGATTTGCTTATGCCGACGCCGGGATTATTGACCATATGCTGAAAGTTCACGACGCTTTGGCGATTTGCGCTCCGGCAATATCCCAAAAAGCAGCAATTTTTGCCTTAAAGGAAGTTAAAAAATCTATTGTTTCGGTGTCGGAGTTTGTCGGGCGGCTAAGCCGCAATCGGGAGTTGATGTGTAAAGAATTAGACCGATTAAAAAATGTTTTTGAATACCAAAAACCAAAAGGCGCTTATTATATTTTTGTAAAATACAAAAAACCAAAAATTAATTCTTTTGAATTGGCTTTAAAAATTTTAAAAGAAGCAAAAGTAATTACAATTCCGGGAGCGGCCTTCGGGCCCTCGGGAGAAGGATATCTAAGATTTTCTTTTGCTTGCTCTTCTCGGGAGATTGAAGAGGGCTTCAAGAGATTAGAAAAATGGTCAAAAAAACAGTCGATGAAATAAATTTCATCTCCAGCTTCGTCCGTCTTCGGCGGACTCGCTTTATGAAATACAAAGTGCCTTTTGTTAATTATCCGAAGCAATATCAAGACCATAAAAAAGAATACTTGGAAAAATTAGACGATGTTTTTTCCCGGGGAGATTTGATTATGAGAAAGGATTTGGAAGAATTTGAAAGAAAGTTTGCGGGATTTGTCGGAACAAAATATGCCGTGGGCGTGAATTCCGGGACCTCGGCTATTTACGTGGCTTTAAAGGCGGCCGGAATTGGGTTTAGAGACGAAGTAATTACAGTGGCGCATACTTTTATCGCCAGTATTTCTTGTATTTATTTGGTTGGAGCCAAGCCCGTTCTTGTTGATATCGGAGAGGATTTTAATATGGATGTAAAAAAGATTGAGTCGGCCGTCACCAAGCGCACTAAGGCGATTGAGGTGGTGCATCTGAATGGACGATTATGCGATATGGAAAAAATTATGGCAATTGCAAAAAAGCGCAAACTTTTGATTATTGAGGACGCCTCTCAGGCTGTTGGCGCCAAAATGAAGATGAAAAACGGGGAATGGAAAAAAGCCGGTTCCTTTGGAATCGCCGGCTGTTTTAGTTTGTATCCGGCGAAAATCTTGGGAGCTTTTGGCAATGCCGGCGTTCTTGCCACTAATAATTCAGAGATTGCCAAAAAAGCAAGATTATTAAGATATAACGGAGAAGACAGGGAAACAAGGACATTTTATTGTCACAGCCATAATTTGCTATTGGATAACGCGCAGGCAGCTCTTTTGAACGTAAAAATGAAATATCTCCCAGGTTGGATTAAGCGAAGAATAAAGATAGCGAATTTATATTATAATGGTCTTAAGGATGTTCCCGCGATTAAGTTGCCTCATTTTGGAGACTCTCGTTTTTATGATGCTTATTTCCATTACGTAATAAGAGTATCGGATCGCGAGAATTTGAAATCGTTTTTAAGGTCAAAGGGCGTTGAAACAATTGTTTCAACGGGCTTTCCTAACTATCGGCAGCCTGCTATGAAACCGAATAAAATTTTTCTTAAAAATACGGAAGAAATTTGCAAAGAAGTTATTTCTCTTCCGATGTATCCGGAATTAACCAACGAACAGGCAGGGTATGTGATAAATTGCGTTAAAGAATTCTATTATTAACCTTCGGTAGGCGACGAGGACTGCGTCCTCATCTTCACCTTCGGTAGGCGACGAGGACTGCGTCCTCGTCTTCACCTGCGTCCTGCAAAGCAGGACTTGGTAGATGAAGAATATTATTCAAAAATTATTAACGGACTATAGGTCTTTTGTAAAATTGGCGGTTTTCGCTTCAGCCGACGCTGTTTTAATTTGCGTTTCCGTATATTTATCTTTTGTTTTAAGATTTGAAGGGAAAATCCCTTTGCAGCATCTTATTAATATTGAAGGAATGATTTTACTTGCTTTGATATCTTTTCTGCCCGCTCTTTATTTTTTCAAACTCTATTTTTTTTCCTGGTCTTATGTCGGTCCGGTAGAGCTTATTGCTTTGAGTAAAGCAACCGCTTTAAGCTTTTTGTTTTTAATAACCGTTATTTTTCTTTTAAGAGACAATCCTCTTTTTTTGGGCTTTCCCCGCTCCACTCTTTTTGTCAGTTATTTTTTGATTGTTCTATCGTTGGGAGGAATCCGGCTTTCAAAAAGAATTTATCTTCAACTTTCCCAGAAAAAAAGCGGGGTTGGCAAAGAAAGGGTTTTGATTGTGGGAGCTGGGGATGCAGGAGAACAGATGTTAAGAAGTATTTTGGGGTCTAAAAACAGCCCTTATTTTCCTGTTGGTTTTGTTGATGATGGCTTTGCCAAACAAGGCGTTTCAATCCACGGCTTTAAGGTCTTGGGAAAAATTTTTGATATTCCTCGGGTGGTGAAAGAAGAAGGTATTGAAAGTTTAATTGTTGCCCTGCCTTCAGCCGGCTCAAGGATTATTAGAGAGGCCGTAGAGATGGGCAGAAAGGCGGGCTTAAAGAAAATTAAAATCATTCCCTCAATTGCTGAAATTATAAACAGCAATGTCAATTTTCAAGCCCTGCGAGAAGTGCAAGTAGAGGATTTATTGGGCCGGGAGCCCATTGCGCTGGAACAAACAGCGATTGAAAATTTTATCCAGAACAGGAAAATTTTAATTACGGGAGCCGCAGGCTCCATTGGCTCTGAATTATCAAGGCAGGTTTCCAAATTTCATCCTTCTCAAATTTTATTGTTAGACCAAGACGAGACAGGAGTCTTTAACATTTCAGAGGAATTAAAAGGTAAATTCCCAAAACTAAAAATTATTTCTTTCATAGCCGACATTCGGGATGAAGCAAAAATTAACCAAATTTTTAATGAATTCTGCCCGAATGTGATTTTTCATGCAGCAGCTTATAAGCACGTTCCTCTTATGGAAGAAAATCCCGACGAAGCAGTCAAAAATAATATCTTTGGCACAAAAACAGTTGCCGAGGCAGCTCTAAAAAACGGAGCAGAAGAATTTATTTTCATTTCCACCGACAAAGCCGTCAATCCAAAATCGGTAATGGGGACCACTAAAAGGGCGGGAGAGATGATTTGCCAAAGTTTGCAGGGCGATGTAAAATTCATTTCGGTTAGATTCGGTAATGTTTTGGACAGCCGGGGGAGCGTTATTCCTATTTTTAGGGAACAAATTAAAAGGGGCGGGCCAGTGGAAATTACCCATCCTGACATGCAAAGATATTTTATGACTACTCCGGAGGCCTGTCTTTTAGTCTTGCAGGCAGGGGCTATGGGCCAGGGCGGAGAAGTATTTGTTCTGGATATGGGAAAGCCGATTAAAATAATTGATTTGGCTAAGGAGTTGATTCGGCTTTCAGGATTGGAATCCGATAGAGACATTCCTATTGTTTTTACCGAACCCCGACCCGGAGAAAAGTTTTTTGAAGACATTTTAACGGCCGAAGAGGGAACGGTTGCCACCAAGAATCAAAAGATTTTTACAGCCAAGCTTTCCAAATTTGACCAAGAACAATTTAACATTCAGCTTACAGAGCTTGAAAAGAGCGTTAAAAGCGGAAATAAAGAATTAATTTTAGAGGGACTGCAAAAATTAGTCCTTAATTATCATAAATAGCTAACTAAAAAAATACGATGGGCAAGCAATCTCGAGAAAAAATGGAAAGAAGATTAAACGATCATTCTCCGGCCGGGCTGGCACAGTATCGTTCCCAGTTTGAGAGAATGTGTTTTTTGATTGTGGAATATGGAAGTTATCTGGCGATGCTCACGCCTTTTATACTTCTGAGAGAATATTTTTTTCCATTCGTTTCTCCCAAGACCATTTTTTTCAGAATTATCGTTGACATTATTTTTGTCGCTTATGTTTTGCTAGTTATTTCCAATCGCAAATATCTTCCAAAAATAAATCCGCTCAATATCGCTTTAACCCTATTCCTATTTGTCGCTGTTTTTACTTCTTTAACCGGCGTTAATTTTGCGAGAAGTTTTTGGAGCGTTTTTGAAAGAATGACCGGACTCTTGACCCTTTTGCATCTCTTTGTATTTTTTATAATTTTAACCAGTGTTTTCAAAGAAAAAAAATATTGGGAAAGAATTTTAGTTGTTTCTATTATGGTAGGAGTTTTAGTTGTTTTGTACGCTTGGACGTCTACCGAGGAGTCAACTCGCGGCGGAAGTACGATTGGTAATACTTCCTTTATGTCGGGATACATGCTTTTTAATATATTTTTTGCGATTATTTTATTATTCACAAAAAACATCTGGTGGAAGATTTTTTGCGCCACAACAGCATCTGTTTTAATTGCCAGTTTATTTATTTCAATAGAGCCCACCCAAGGAGCAATCGGCGCTTTTTTGATCAGCGCGTCTTTTCTTGGATTAAGCTATTTATTATTCTATCTTTTTTCTTCTGGCAGAAAAAAATTTAAAATTGTCGGATTTTTACTTATAGGTTTGTTCATTATAGGCCTATTAATAGTTTTACAACTCAATTTTTTTCAGCAGTGGGTGGTCAATACATGGTACGGCGGCAGCATTCAATCCAGATTAGTTATCTGGAAAATGGCTTATCAGGGCTGGCAAGAAAGATTTTGGCTTGGTTGGGGGCAGGAGAATTTTAATATTCCTTTCGCCAAATATTTTGACCCTCAATTGCCTCTTTCGGGAGATATTTGGTATGACAGAGCTCACAATATTATTTTTGACACGCTTATTACTTCGGGAATTTTAGGCCTGATTAGTTATTTATCTATTTTCGGGGTCGCTATTTTTGGATTGTTGCGAATTATTCCGAAAATAACAGAGAGAAAAAATCTGCTCTATCCCTTAGGGATGACATCCTTACTTTTGGCTTATTTTATACAGGATTTCTTTGTATTTGATATGATTTCAAGTTATATGATGTTCTTTTTAAGCTTGGCTTTCATCAGTTTTTTGATATCTTCTCCGAAAGAAGAAATAGAGATACCCAGCCGAATAAGAAACCCTATTTATTTATTTATAGGAGGTTTCTTAATTATTCTTTCTATATTGACTCTTTATCTCGGCAATATTCGGCCTGCGTTGGCCTCAAGATATATTATCTTTGGCCTTGTTTATCCATTAGAACAAAGTATTCCCTTTTTCCAAAAGGCCTTGAATGTTTCTCCGGTGGCCCAGTTTGAAGTGCCAGAACAGCTTGCCATTCGACTTGCGGGATTTAGCAGCCAGCCGGTCAAGGATCCAAAAATCCTTGACGAGGGATTTAAACTTGCCGGAGAAGCATTGAAAAAAAGCATCAGCAATAGTCCTCTGGATTTTCGTCTGCAATTGTTCTTGGGCAGATATTACAATAATTTTTACCAGTTTACCGGCAAAACGGAAAATCTTAGTTTAGCCGAAGAGACATTTAAAAAAGCAGTGGCGTTAAGCCCTAAGAATCAGCAGGCTTATTGGAGCATCGGCCAAACTTTGCTTTTTGAAGGCAGGAGAGACGAGGCGATTCAATATTTTCAGAAAGCCGTTGATTTAGAACCAAGATGGGGGGCGTCTTATTGGTATTTAGTCTTGACTTATAAATTAAATAAACAATACGATTTGGCTGCGGCCGCAGCGATAAAAGCCGAAGAAAATGGATACAAATGGCGGGATAACGCTGAAAACCTGAAAAATGTGATAGATATCTATAAAGCGCTGGAAGATTTTAATATGTTGAAACCTCTTTATGAGAGAGCCGTGGAACTTTCCCCTAAAGATGTCATGCTTTGGAGCAATCTTGCTGATATTTATGCCGCTTTTGGCGAGAGGGAAAAAGCGAAGGAAGCGGCAGACAAGATATTAGAGCTTGACCCCTCAAAAGCTCCCGAGATTGAGCAATTTTTAAAACAACTGGGATATTGATTGGAGCGGGACTCGGTAGGCGATGAGCCCCGTTTTACGGGACTCATCTTCAGCTTCGTCCTATAAATAGGACTCGCTACTTGACATTTTTTTGCCAATCTGCTAACATTGAAACAGTGAGTGTTCCGCAAGGAACCCTGCTAAGTCGACAGCAGATCTCCCTCGAGCGAGATCTGTTGTTTTTTTATCATTTTTATAATATAGTAGAATTGAGCCGAGAGGCAGCACTCACTAAAGACTTAGTTTGGAGTTAACTCTCTCGGCTCTTTTGTTTTTTCAAAAAAAGATATAGAATTTAGAAAAGAGAGGCGACGAGGACTCCGTCTCGTCTTCATCTGCGTCCTGTAAAACAGGACTTGATATGGAAAAGAAAAACCTCGGAAAAAGGTTAGAAGAAAAACTACCCGGAGTCAAAAAAAATATTTTACTGAAAGATTACACCACATTCAAAATTGGCGGAAGGGCTAAATATTTTTTTATCGCTCAAACTAAAGAAGATATAATTTTGGCAGTGAAAACCGCGAAGGAATTAAATCTGCCATTTTTTATTTTGGGCGGCGGGAGTAATTTATTGGTTTCTGACAAAGGATTTAACGGACTTATAATTAAAACTGAAAATAAAAAGGTTGACATCAAAAATTCTAAAGTAATTGTTGAAGCGGGGATGCCATTGACTAAGTTGGCAAGTATTTTAGCTAATAGGGGATTAACGGGTCTTGAGTGGTCAGCTGGTATTCCGGGAACTGTTGGCGGAGCTATCCGCGGCAATGCCGGAGCTTTTGGAGGCTCTATGTCGGATGCGGTAAAAACCGTTACAATTTTGGATTATAAAGATCTTAACGTAAAAAAAATGAATAATGCGGATTGCAAGTTTCGTTATAGAGATAGTATCTTTAAAGAAAAAAAATTTTTCATTCTTTCGGCTGAATTAAAATTTAAAAAGGAAGAAGAAGATAAAATAAAAGAAAAGATAAAAGAGTGCCTTAATTATCGAAAAATGCGCCACCCGAAGAATCCTTCCGCTGGCAGTACTTTTAAAAATGTTCCGATAAAAATAATCCCGAAAATTTTTTTTGAAGAAATACCTGAAGCAAAAAAGGCGATAAAAGAAAATATTTTACCGTCGGCTTTTTTAATAGCTAAAGCCGGACTCATCGGAAAAAAAATCGGAGGGGCTTTAGTCTCTCATGAACATCCAAACTTTATAGTTAATTGTAATAACGCCCGAGCGCAAGACATAAAACAGTTGATTCGGTTTATAAAAAAAACAATAAAAAATAAATTTGGGGTTATTTTAGAGGAAGAAATTATGTATTTGGGTTTTTAAAAATATATTTTAAGTTTTCCACCATTGACAAACTTTCTTAAAATGAAAAAATAAAATAAGAAGTGCAGATAGCGGTCGACTATTCGCTTACGAATCCCATGAAATGGGATGAGTGAAGAAGAGAATATAATTCTCTTCATCTACGAATCCCATGAAATGGGATGAGTGAAGAAGAGAATATAATTCTCTTCGTCTAATAAAAATATTCTAAGAATTTTATGGCAAAGAAAAAAGCAAAGAAAAAAGGAAAGAAATAATAAAATTTTATTTTCCCCGCCAAATTTTAAAAAAATTTGGCGGTTTTTTTATTCAATTTTAATTTTTTCTATTGACAAGGCGTCTTAAAAAAATAATAATTAAATAATAAGAAAAAAGTCGAAGAAAATTATCTTTTCTTCGACTCGTTCCGCAAAACGGGACTCGGTAGGCGATGAGGACTTCATCCTCATCTTCATCTTCGTCCCACTTTGTGGGACTCGATATATGACGCCAACAAAATTTTTTTTGACAAAAGGAGTGGGATATCATCAGCATAAACTTTCTGCTTTTGAATTAGCTTTAAGAAACGCCGGAATAGCTGCTTTTAATTTAGTTTCTGTTTCTAGTATTTTACCGCCCGGCTGTAAAAAAGTTCCCCGGGAGAAGGGCCTTACCTATTTAAAACCGGGTGAAATAGTTTTTTTAGTTTTAGCCAGGAATGAAACTAATGAACCAAACCGCTTGGTATCGGCTTCCATCGGCTGCGCTATTCCTGCCGATAGCGCAAGAAAGCACGGTTATTTATCTGAGCATCACTCGTTTGGAGAAACCGAGGAAAAAGTCGGAGATTTTACTGAAGATTTGGCAGCTTCAATGCTGGCCTCTACCTTAGGATTAAAGTTTGATCCTTCCGAGGCATGGGATTCAAGGCGCCAGGCGTTTCGGCTAAGCGGAAAAATCGTTAGAACTACAAATATTACTCAAACTGCTCGCGGGGAAAAAAACGGGCTTTGGACCACGGTGGTTGCGGCGGCTGTTTTTATCCCTTAGGCGAAGCCAATGAAGCAGAATCCGTTTTTAACAGGACGCAAAATTAAATCTCAAAAATTAAGAAAAAATCTTAAGGTTGTTTCTCTTGTTCAAAATTATTTTCAAGCATACAATTCAGCGCGACTTTATGAGGCTTGCCAGCTTTTATCTGAGAAAATGTTAAACAAAAAGAATAATACCACTATTGGTTTGACTTTAGCCGGCGCTATTACTCCCGCCGGTATGTCAGGATTAATAGTTTCTTTAATGGAAAAAGGATTTATTGATTTTATTATTGCTACCGGAGCCAATCTTTATCATGATACGCATTTTGCTTTGAATTTTCCTCTATATAAGGGAACTTGGCAGATAGATGATGCAACCTTGTGGAAACATGGAGTAGTCAGAATTTATGATGTTTTTTTAACCACCGATACTCTTTTAAATACGGATAAATTTACGCAAAAAATTCTTTTAGAAAAATCTGCTCCCAGAGGAGCAATTTCTTCCAGCGAATTTCATAACTATATTGGTAAATGCCTTTTGAAACAATCTCCTAATCCAGAAGTTTCTATTTTAGCTCAGGCGGCAAAATTTAATATCCCCGTATATACTTCTTCTCCGGGCGATTCTACTTATGGCATGGATTTGGCTAATTTTAATAAAGCCGTTAATAAAGAATTTGAAAGAAAAGGGGCGATAGATTTGCATATTAACCCTAATCTAGATGTTCTTGAAACAGCGGCCATTGTGATGGGAGCAAAGAAAAACGGCGCTATTTTGTTAGGCGGAGGTAGTCCCAAAAATTTTTATATGCAGACTCAGCCGTATTTATGGGAATGTTTGGGCATTGAAAAAGGAGGCCACGATTTTTTTATTCAAATTACTACGGATTCTCCGGTGTGGGGCGGGCTTTCAGGGGCAACGCCGCAAGAAGCTGTTTCTTGGGGTAAGATTAATCCTAACGAATTGAAAAACACGGTGGTAGTTTATTCCGATATCACAATAGCCGTGCCAATTCTTTTCAGTTATGTTTTAGAAAAAGTTAAAGCACGAAAACAAAAAAATCTTTATATTAAAAAACATAAATTACTAAAAGATATGGAAAAAGCGGCTAAAAACAAGCCAGTTACCTGGACAGCGGACAAACTTTACGAAAGACACAAAAAGATATGAGAAATTTTTCTTATCCAACATTAGAACCGTACAATTTCGGAGGGCTTGAGAAACAAAACTATAAAAGTTCAAAAATAGTTATTGTTCCAGTTCCCTATGAATCAACGACCTATTATCAATCCGGTGCAAAAGAGGGCCCTTGGGCGATAATTAACGCTTCCCGCCACATGGAGGGATTTGACATAGAGCAGAAAAACGATATTAGTAAGATTGGCATTTTTACGCTTGAAGAATTGGAACCGTCAAAGAATTCTCCTAGAGAAACTATTTTAAGAGTTGAGAACGTGATATCCAATATTTTAGAGGATGAAAAAATTCCAATAATGCTTGGTGGGGAGCATTCAATCACTCTCGGGGCAGTGTCGGCTTTCAAAAAAAAGTATTCCAGGGAATTTTCGGTTTTACAATTTGACGCTCATTCCGACTTAAGAGATGAATTTGAGGGCACTAAATTCCATCATGGCTGCGTAATGCGCAGGGTGGTAGATGATTTAAGGCTGCCCATAACGCAGGTTGGCGTCAGGAGCATGAGTATGGCGGAAGAAGATTTTTTGAAGGAATCTAAAAAAAGTAATATTTTTTTTGGCAAGCAATTTTCAATTGAGGAAATTATGGGAACTTTAAAGGAAAATGTTTATATTACCTTGGATTTGGATGTTTTTGACCCTTCAATTATGCCCTCTGTGGGGACTCCAGAGCCCGGAGGTTTAACATGGGAAGACGTGTTAGGGGTCATTAGAGAGGTTGGGAAAAATAAAAACATTATCGGAGTAGACGTTGTGGAGCTTTCTCCGATTCCGGGTTTAATCGCTCCGGATTTTCTTGCGGCGAAATTGATTTATAAAATTATCGGTTTTATTTCCAATTCAATTTCTTTAAACCAGCAGAAAGAATCTGTTTTAAAGAAAGAAATGAAGAAAAATTTTGAAATTTTTTCTGAAAGCCAATTGGAATTGGAAATATGGTCTGACGATAAAATTGTTTTCCGGTCGGATAAACAGGGTTTAGCCGGCTTAATGGAATTTATCGAAAAATACAATCATAAATTCAAACATTCGATTATATTTGATAAAAAAGCCGGCAGAGGAGTCGCTTTATTGGCGGCCTACTTAAACGTTAAGATGGTTTATGCCAAAATCGGAAGCGATTCTGCCATAGAGACTCTTAAGGAGGCAAACATAGATTTTGATTTTAAAGAAAATGTTCCTAACATTTTAAATAAAAAAGGGACTGATATTTGTCCGATTGAGAAACTTTCTATTTCTCACAATGCAGATGAATTTTATAAATTGTTAAAGGAATCGCGGCAAATTATTTCGTAAAATAAAATTATGATTCCAACTACGAGTCCCGCTTTGCGTGAGGAGTTAAAGAAGAGAGTAAAGTTCTCTTCGCCCTATCAAACTAAAGTTTTGCCAATAATTTTAACCTTTAGTCAGGTGAAGTATTATATTTTTTCCGTGGCCTTTACTAGTTTAGCGGTTTTTGTTCCCTGGTTTCTTCACCAGTTTAATTTAGCTGGACCAAAATTCCTGCCGATGCATTTTTTTATACTGATTGCCGGTTTTCTTTTTGGTTGGAGGACGGGCATTATGGTCGGGATATTAAGCCCCTTGATGAGTTATAGCATATCTCATATGCCGCCAATTTTTATTTTGCCGGAGACCATTTTGGAGCTTGCTGTTTACGGATTTTCTATCGGCTTGTTGCGCGAGAAAAAATTTAATATCTGGATTGCTCTTCCTTTAGCAATGATTTTAGGAAGATTAGCAAGACTGATTTTTATTGTAGACTTTGGTTTAAAAACCAACTTTTTGGCATATCTTCAAATGAGCTGGCCGGGGATCGTCTTACAGTTAATTTTAATTCCGTTTATTGTTTTTATTCTGCAAAAGATTGTCTTTGAAAAAAAATGAATGAATTGATTGAAAATTAATTTTTCAAAAAAAATAAAAGAGCCCCGGTG
>JAUSLA010000001.1 GCA_030646565.1 bacterium | reverse complement strand
GAAAAGAAGATTTATCTTCTTTGACTCGTCCGCCAAAGGCGGGACTCGGTTGGGCGAAGAGAACTGCGTTCTCTTCTTTAACCTCGTTTCGCTTCGCGAATCTCGGTTGACAAATGATTCTTTAAAAGTTATTAATGAAGTAAGCTTCATAAAGGTCGGAATCCTATTAAGAATATAAAAACAATTTTAAAAAATGAATAAACTTCTAAAACCTATCCTTACTTTGGCAGTTTTACTTAGCATTTTATCAGCGCCCGCTGTAACTCAAGCTGTTTCCGGCACGTCTTCGGCGCAGGAGCTCATTACTTCTCTTGAGGCGCAAATCGCTAAATTAAGAACCCAAATTATAGAAATGAATGTTCAAATAGAATCATTAAGACAAGTAAGGGGTGAAATAAAAGAGACGGTAAAAGAAATAAAGGGAACAATTAAAATTATAAGAAACCTAAGAATGGGAATGAGTGGCGACGATATTAAATCATTGCAGGAATTATTGGCAACAGACTCTGATGTTTATCCTGAAAAACTTATTACCGGCTACTTCGGCAAAATGACCGAGAGGGCGATAAAAAAACTTCAGAGAAAGCTTTGCCTTGAAGAAGTCGGTTCAGTTGGCCCAAAGACAATGGCCAGAATAAATGAGTTGCTTGAAGAAGGAGCCGGTTCTTCCGGAAAAATTCCGCCGGGACTTTTAACTGCGCCGGGAATCCAGAAAAAACTTTGCGGAACCTCAACTCCCGATACTACTGCTCCTGTTATTTCCGACATTACGGCAACCAGCACCACTGCCACAACAACCCAAATTCAATGGCTTACCGATGAAAAAGCAAACAGCAAGGTGTGGTACGGCATTTCAACTCCGGTTGACACAACTACCTCAACCGCAATGATAAGTTCTTCTGATAATGTTTTAAATCACAGCATTACATTGTCGGATTTAACGGCAAGCACGACTTATTATTATGTAATTGCCTCAACTGATAAATCGGACAATACGGCAACTGCGACAGAAAAATCATTTACGACATTAGAACAGTAATATAATCTGACAAAAAGATCCTTGCAATAACTGCAAGGGCTTTTTGTTTTCATGGTTCGATAGGCGATGAGGACTGCGTCCTCATCTTCACTCATCCCACTTCGTAGGATTCGTCAACAAAAAAAATAAAAACCGCATTGAAGAAAATTCTTCTGCGGTTTATCAGCGAGTCCCGCACCCGAGCGAAGCGAAGGGTGAAGAAGAGAGCGTAGCTCTCTTCGCCTACCGAAGGTGGAGATGAGGACGCAGTCCTCATCGTCCTTTGGCTAATCTGCTGCGAAAGACCTTTCAACAACAGTGATTTCGTCAGCCGGCACTGCAATCATAATGGTGCGAAATCCAAATATTATTGAAAGCATAATACGATGAATCCCCTCTCCATCAACAATACTTAGTCCCTTTTCATTGGTTGTAACTATGGGAGCATCTAACTCCCCTCCTCGCTCCATCTTGTCAATCAATGGAGGAAATTTTGTTTGGTCAACATGAAATCCATGATAGAGCCTAGCTAACAATTGCCCGGGATCAACCTCAAGCAATTTATGAGTAGAATGCTTGCTAACCCAGCTAATCATGACAACCTCCTTTTTTATTTTAGCCAGAAAGCAGAATATCAAAAATTTAAAAATCCGTCAAGCACCAAGCCCTGCGAAGCAGGGCACAGGTGAAGAAGAGGACGCAGTCCTCATCGCCAACCGAGCTCTGCAAAGCAGAGCGCAGGTGAAGATGAGAACGGAGTTCTCATCGCCTACCGAGCGAAGCGAAGGGTAAAGATGAGGACGTAATCCTCATCGCCACCGAAGGGTGAAGAAGAGGCGAAGAAAACTACGTTTTCTTCTTCACCCGTCGCCTGTGGCTCGGTGGCCGAAGGCCTCTTCGCCTACTTTTAGTGGACTATTCTTAAATTAGCTCGAACGTACTTCATTCTCAGTACCTTGTATAGTTTATGAAAAATTGAGGAAAAAATAAAAAAAACCTACCAGAGATCTTGCGACATGGTAGGTTTTGACCGAGCATGGAGCTCGGCGGTTGGGGTTGGCCTAACGAGGATCGACGCGCCATCCGATCATGTTGGTGACTTGGATGGGCTCGACCCGGCCATCGGTAGTGAACTGGAGTCCACCATCCAGATGAGGGTACGAGCTGATTCGCATCGTTGCACCGGATCGGATGTCCTCCACGAAGATCTCGTTTGTCGGGTTCTTGTAAACCCGCACACGACCATCCTCGAAAAGGATCGGGAAGCTCTCGCTTCCGTACATGAACCTCGCCCCTGCCGTCGCTCTCTGTGCCATCATCTACACCTCCTTTCGTGATTGGGGTTGAATTCCTACGACACAGCAACCAAGAAAATAAAATTTCTGGACTATTGTGTCGTAGGAAAACTGGCTAAAATTCACAAAGAACAACTTTAATTTACTGTCTCAAATATAGCATATTATGGGCTAGAAGTCAAGCCCAAAACATAAGCCAGCATCTTTGCTGTTTTATGGCCTAAATCTTATGGATTTAATGATTAAAAAAATTTCCCAAAATACAGAATCACCAACTGCTTTTTTCGCCTAGAATTCCTTACGATTTGGTCGCCGAGCGAAGCGAGGCGAATCTTGAAAACTTGCAATTTCCTGTATGGTGGACCCGGGCGGACTCGAACCGCCGATCTCCCGGATGCAAACCGGGCATTCTACCACTGAACTACGGGCCCTCAAGAAAAATCTTAGCAAATTTTTCCCTTAGCGGCAAATTCAAAATAAAAAGTCGAGACGGAAAATT
>JAUSLA010000074.1 GCA_030646565.1 bacterium | reverse complement strand
TCTTGATAGAAAAACCAAAAACTCCCTTCATACCTTCTTTGAGATGGCTTAAGTCTATCTCGCCTTCTTTTTTAATTTCACCGCCAGCTTCTTTTAAATTTGCCGCAAGATCAACTAATTTCTCAATGCCTTTAAATAAGCCACCAATGCCAAAATCAAAATCTAAACCTTCTTCTTTCTTAGCTTTTTTGATCACCATCAGACACCTCCGTATTAGAATTATTTTCTTCTAAAACTTCATCTTCTAACTTTACATCTTCTGTATTGAATTTTCCTGCCCCGCCAACGGCGGGGGGTTTCACCACAACCCCCTTGCCTTTACACTTTAAACAAGAAAGGCTTGAGCCGCGTTCTCTACCGCTACCCTTACACACAAAACAGGCCTCGATATCTTTACCTTCAATAGGCACAACCCCCTTGCCCTTACATACACTACAAGGAATATCTCTATTTAAAGGAGCTCTTCCGCCCCCATTACAATATGCACATATAGTTACAAAACCGGTAATCCTAATTGTCCCAGTCCCGGCGCAACCAGGGCATCTTATTGCCTTATTATGAGATATTATGCCTTTTCCCTTACAAAAACCACATTTATAGTCATTCCTTTTTAAGGCTTCGCCCTTTTGGCCTACTTTTTGACTATGCCAGTCATACGTCTTCCAATCCATAGTTTTGTCCCCTAAACTTATAGCTTATCCCGTAAGTACAAAATCCCGCAGCATTGCAAACAACAAGCGGGACAACTTAATACTTTATCGACATTGTTTTTAGGGGTTTCCTGGGAGTTGCACGATGTTGAGTTATTGCATCCGTTCCCGATTTTACTTCTTTCTTGAAAAGCTCCATACGTTGATGAATACTGTCTAATCGTGTATAGGCACTCTTTCTTCTTTTATCTAAGCCGAATATCTCTCTATCTAACCGAGCTTTTTCTCGGTCAAGCACATATAATTCTAGGTAACTTGACCTCATATGCTTAGGAATAGAACGCGCGCCTATGGAATGCATTCCTCTTATATCGCTTACCGTCTGAAGTTGAGACATGCTTTTCATTAAATCCTCCTCCCTTTTTCTCTTCCCGCCAATCCTATATTATTTTGGCGGGATCCCGTTATTGCGGGAAAAACATACTCAAAAACAATTATTTATAATGCTTGGTGACTATCTCTCCTACTAGAGTCTTTATCCGATTCTGATTTGTCTTAGAGCCAACCCTACTCGTCTCAGAAGATAAGATATCCTGACACATTTGGGTAAAAACCCCATTGCTTTGAGCCAAAGTAAGCTGCTGCCCAGAAAGAGTTTTACCAATCATAATACAGGCACGGACAGTGGGTGCAAATTCACACTTGCCAGATTCACGCAATTCCCGAACAATGTTCACAATCGTCTCAGAATCGCGCCTGCTAAGTTTAGACTTCGCTTTGGTTATCGCTATCTCTGTCTCATAGTCAAAATAATCCATATCTATGGTGATCATCCTATCACGCAGGGCATCTTGACTTCTATGGACTCCAGCATATTCTTCAGGATTACTGGTAAAAATAGCCGTAAAATCTGGATGCACCGATAAATAAGGCTGTTCGCCCCTTCCCACAGGTAAATCCATTATCTTCTCTTGTAAAATTGACAAGAGAATATTATTTGCCTCTGGCCGGGAACGAGTAAATTCGTCATAAATAAGCGTAAATCCGTATTTACAAGCCACGGTTAGGCGGTTGTCCACCCAATGCTTAGTCATATCTTCTTCAGTCTTCGAAACTCTTGAGACAAAACGATCCACAACTTTTCTAAAGCGATAACCGTATTCACCACCCACTAAATCCGAGGTAGTAAACTCTTCGTCTCCATGAATCATCACTACCGGCCTTTTAATCTTGCTGGCAATGTGCATTGCCAAGGTGGTCTTTCCACTTCCAGAAATCCCTCTAAAATGGACAGGGAAACCCGCCTTAATATAAGAAAGAGCCCTCTGGGTAATACTTTTAGTGAACTTTGTCTCCACAAAATCTGGCATGGGACTGGGTTCAAGTACTGTAGTCATCTCGTCAATCATTTCTCCTCACCTCCCTAAACTAATTTTACTTTCTAATTTATTTTTTATTTTGCTTTCTTACCTCTTAATGTCTTGTTCATTTCATTCCAGTTTTTGCTTGCCCCTTCTATATCTGAACGCACTACCTTTTGACTCTTTTGAAAATCTTTCCTTAGCAACCCGACATCTTTGATCAAACCTTCTTTGTTTTTAGAAAGGTCCTCTTTTAAATTCTTGGCCATTTCTTTATGCGATTTTTTACAATCACCAATAAATTTTCTGGCATTATCCGTAATAGTTCCTGCTTGTTCTTTTATATCCTTAACATCTTTTTTTACATCATGAATAAACTTTTTCCTATCCTCGTGACCAGCTTCAATGTCCTTACAGATCGTTTCCATTCCACTTGATATATTGCCCATGCGCTAACCCCTTTCTTTTTTAGGCACAACCCCTGTGCCTTGACAAACACTACAAGGAAGATTTCCGTCTACCTTATAG
>JAUSLA010000073.1 GCA_030646565.1 bacterium | reverse complement strand
AAGAAGACGCCAATCTTTCAGGTAGGCGACATCGTCGAAAGCATTACCGATATCTATAAAGTGACCAAGCAAGGCTGGCAGGGCGAAGTCCTTCAAATACATAACGACACCATTGAGATCATAGGGCCTGATCTTGCCAGTCCCACGGTAGTTCCTATGGCCCATTTCAAGAAGATAGGATCAAAGCCAAAGCCGGAGCCAAAGAAAGAAATAAAGATAGAGATCCAAACGAAGTTCGACGTACCTATCGAACTAAAAGATAAGGTTCCGGCAGTAGAACTGTTTTCCAATTATGTCGAAAGAGATATTGACAAACGGCTTGGCCTTGCGCTTGACCTCGGCAAATACCCTATCGCCCAGGGCAAGCAAGGCACCGGGAAGACCTATTCGTTTATGTATTATTCGTTCAAGCGAGGTCTTCCCTTCTTTCTATATTCGATGTATGAGGATTTTAGATTAACCAAGTTATTTGGCGACAAGACAATCGTAGGCGGAACGATAAAGTTCCAGGAATCCGAATTCATAAGGGCGATCCAGAATCCGTCAGTCATTTTATTCGATGAGATAAATGCGCTCTCCAATGCCAACACATTCGATTTTCATGCGTTATTGGCAAATAGGGAGCTTTTTATTAAAGACGCCGACGACGGCAAGGGCAAGGTCTATAAGATACATAAGGACTGCAAGGTAGGATTCGCACAGAATCCGAAAAGCGCCAAGTATATAGGCGGTAACATCAAGGCGAGCAATTTTCTGGGCAGGTGCGTATTTCTTACCTTCCCCGAGTTCAAGGAAAGCGAACTGAAAAAAGCTCTTGAGAAGAAGTATCCGCAGATGTCCAAGGACGACAGGGATAACTTCATAAAGTTCTATATAGCCATATGCCAGTGCATCGACCAGGCCAATATCCCTGTCGATATCTCGATAAGGCAGCTAAATAACGTCATCGACTTATGGCTGGGAGGCGCTTGCCTTAAAGATGCGATAGACGATGGTCTCGCCTCCATATTAGAGGCCGTCTCCCAGCCCAAGTCAAAAGAATCATTCATAAGGATTGCTCAGGCGGTCTGGAAGGATCTTATGCCTAAGACCATGGCTAACTATTTAAGCATGATGATGAGGAGGAGACGATAATTGAGCTTAAGAACTTATGAAATCATAGCCAAGTACATAGGGAAGGATTCCGGCGTTAAGGTAATCCTGGAGCCCAACGCCGTTCCTACATGCGACATCAAAAAGAAGATCATTACCCTCCCCTCTAATATCAAGG
>JAUSLA010000071.1 GCA_030646565.1 bacterium | reverse complement strand
CTGAACTAATCAAAAAGTCCCGATTTTGTCTACTACAGCGACAAAACTGGACAAAATCAAGGTTTGACTCGAATAATCGTGAAAAAGTGCTATTTTTCAGGACAATTCACGGCTATTGCATTTTCCCCTTATGTTTAATATAATACTTGTAATGAACAAAAAAGGCATATAATGTTTAATACGACTAAAATACTATGCAAAAAAGCCTGTTAAAAGAGATAATATCCAAGCAAAACCAAGAAAAAGTAGCCTTGGCTAATTTGACCTATGTGGAAAGGACTAAGCTGGCGAAGGGTTCAGAATGGATGTCCTCGCCTTTGGTTAAGGTGGTACTCGGCCCGCGCCGCGCCGGCAAGTCCGTCTTTTCCCTCATGCTCCTCAGGGGCAAGCCTTTTCTCTATTTTAATTTTGACGATCCGGCGCTGGTCGGAGAAAAATTGGATTTATACGAGCTCGTGGATGAGTTACACAAATTCTACGGCGATACCAAACTCGTCTTATTCGATGAAATACAAAACCTTCGAGGCTGGGAACTGTTCGCCAATCGCCTGCACCGCCAGGGATACAATCTCGTGATAACCGGATCGAACGCGAATCTCTTATCAATGGAGCTTGCGACACATTTGACGGGGAGACATATGCCCATAGAAATAATGCCGTTTGATTTTCAAGAATTTCTAAAAGCTAAAAACTTCTCAGAGTTTGACCAGAAATCAGAGCTTTTGAAATTGCTGGAGCAGTATATGACATTCGGCGGCTTTCCCGAAGTAGTGATAAAGAATCAGCATCCGCGCGGATATTTGGATGTGCTTTTCGATGCAATCCTTTTTAAGGACGTGGTGAAGCGCCACAAGGTTCGTTTTTCCGAGCAGATAGACCAGCTCGGAACATTTTTAATAAACAATGTTTCCAGTCAGTATAGTTTCCGGAAGCTCGCAAACGTTTTGAAATTCAAGAGCAATGTGACACTTGAGCGGTATCTTAAATATCTCGAGGAAGCATACGTCGTTTTTTCCCTTTCCGGATTTTCCGCGAAAGCCAGTGAACGCCTGCGTTCACCCAAAAAGATATACGCGGTAGATAACGGTTTTGTTGCTTCCAAAGCCGTTCAGCATTCTCCTGATAACGGCAAGCTCATGGAAAATCTTGTCTTTACCGAATTGGTAAAAAGAGGATTTGAGCCGAACCGAGAATTATTTTATTACAAGACCCGTAACGATCGAGAAGTCGATTTTGCGATTCGGTACGGATATGAGACATCCGAACTTATTCAGGCTTCTTATGACTTAAGAAATCCCGATGTTGAACAGCGCGAAGTGAAATCTTTAGCCGAAGCTGGAGAAGAACTGAAAGTGTCGAAGTTGACCGTACTTACATGGGATGAAGAGCGCGAAGTAAAAAGAGACGGAAAAACCATACAGTTAAAGCCGCTTTGGAAATGGCTTTTGGAAAAG
>JAUSLA010000069.1 GCA_030646565.1 bacterium | reverse complement strand
AACTCTTTCATCTTATGGCGTACGGGAATGCCATAATACGCTAAAATAAATCTTGCAAATCTTGAAATAGTCAATTGGAAGCGCGGCGTATAATGGCCGAGTCCGACTCTTTTTTTGGGATAAAATCCCCTTCTCGCTATTTCTCGCAAAACGTCGCCGCTGCAGCTTCCCGCCTCTTCGATATGAAAAATTTCTCCTGTAATGTAAATGACTTTTGCTTCTGACCTGGGCTTGTGTAGTTTTCCCAGTTTCTCTTGCGCTTGCTTTAAAACCCTTGAAGGAGAAATTTCGTCTTGGACTATTGCCTCTTTCATTTCTTCCAGAATCTTTTCTGCTGCCCGAAAATCAACGCCTAAACTCTGACTGTGCCTGACTTCATCTTCAAACTTCTCAACAATATCCAGCCTTTTGATTGCCGCATTAATTATACTAACTACCGCTAAGAAACTCTTCCCGGAAATTTTTTGAAACAGCGCAATAAGTTCAAGAAGTCCGGCAAGCGACTCTTTGGCAATATAAAAATCAAAATCCTGTTTTTGAAATTCTTGCTGATATAACTCGCTAAGCTTTGATTCTTGCAATCGGCCATAAGCTCGTTCCCTACAAAGAGGACCTTCGTGGCTTAAAAAAAGAGGATAAAGCGACTGTCCTCTTAATTTCTCAAACCTCCGGCCAGCAAAGAGCAGATAACCCAGAATCACCTTATAAGGAAAACAAATAAATTCTGGAGAATATCTTGTTCCAAGCTGTTTTATCGCCTCGGTAATAACCGGAGGTCTTGATAAATGATGCCCTTCAGCTATAGAAATCATTTTAGCTAGGGTCAAAATGCCTAATCTCAAAGCTGCCCATTCGATAGCAACCCAAATATTTCCCAAAGGCTGATAAATCAAAACTGGCTCAGCATAATCCTCTCTTTTTTTCCAATGACGATAAAAATTTACGCCAGGCAAGTATTCCACCCCTTTTGCCGGAAACAGATTATAAATAGCATAATCTGCTTTCTGATTCACTTTCCCTCCTATTGACCCTTCGCTTCGCTCGGGCAGGCGACAAGGACTGCGTCCTCATCTACCAAGTCCCACAAAGTGGGACGCAGGTGGAAAAGAAGATTTATCTTCTTTGACTCACCTTCGGTAGGCGAAGAGATAAATCTCTTCTTCATTTTCGCTTCGCTTCGCGAGGCTCAATTTTTAAGGTTCAGGCGCGTCTATTATAAATCCAACATAAATGTTTCAAGAATTAAGCGCGTATTAACATTCGTGGTCGCAATTAAATAATTTATTGTCTGAATTTTAGATAAAATGTTTTTTATTTTAATCAAGGGGTATTTTGAAATGTCCAGTCCCTGCGAAGATTTACCATATTGTTTTCCATCCGACTCGGGATTTATTTTTAACATTAATTTTTCCCGGAAAAAAGCGAGCCAGACCTCAAGAATTTCTTTCAAATTGTCTTTTTGCGAAAGCTCTTTGGCGTATTGAAATTTGTCCGCTATGTCTGAATTTAAAATTACGGCTAACTCTTTCTCGGTTTTTTCCCATTCCTTTAATTTTTGGGGGTCTGAAATAAAATCTGCGGCTCTACCAAGTCTCCCGCAAGAAATTCTGGAAATTTCTTCTTTTGCCTCCTCTGGAAGCTCTTTATTTTTCAGATAATTTTTAATTTCCTTTTTTCCGGCCGGATAAAATTTAATTTTTTCAACACGGGAAATAATAGTCGGCAAAAGGTATTGGGGAGATTCTGAAATTAAAATTAAAAGAGCTTTTCCTCTCGGCTCTTCCAAGGTTTTTAAAAGCGAGCTCTGGGCCTCTTCGTTCATTGAATGAGCCTTGTCAATTATCGCCGCCTTGAAAGGAGCAGAATAAGGCTTTAAAGATAATTTCCAGATAAGCTCTCTTATTTGAGCTATTTGAATTTCCTTTTCTTTGGGTTCAATTAAAGATAAATCAGGATGCATTATCCCGTTGTTGGTAAATATCGGCTGTTTAAAGAGCAAAGAAAGCCATTCTAAAGCCAGAGTTTTTTTCCCTATTTTTTCCTGGCCGGAAAATAAATAAGCGTGAGAGAAATTTCCGCTTTTAGCCAGGATAGAAAGAAACGCCCATTGTTTCTGATGACCGATTATCATTGACCGAGTCCCGCGAATCGGGACGAAGGTGGAAAAGAGTCAAAGAACACTTTGTGTTCTTTTCCACCCGTCGCCTACGGCTCGGGTGGACGAAGTCCTCTTTGACTACCTATGTTAAAATGTTAAAATAATTTACTTCTTGCTCATTATACTTTTTTTGTAAACATCTAAGTTCTCTAAAATCACTCCCGTCCCTTTGGCCACGCATAATAAGGGCTCATCAGCTATAGCGCAGTGAACGCCGGTTTCCTGCGCAATTCTTTCGGAAAGATTTCTTAATAAAGCCCCTCCCCCGGAAAGCGTCATTCCTTTGTCTATAACGTCGGCCGACAATTCAGGAGGCATCTCCCTTAAAACCATTTTAATTGACTGAATAATTGCGGCGATTATATCCGAAATCGCTTCCGCCACTTCGTTTGAAGAAATTTTAACGGTCCGAGGCAGCCCCGCGACCAAATCCCTTCCGCGAATTTCTAATTTCTTTTCTTCTTTCTCGGGAAGAGTAGTGCCAATTTTAATTTTAATTTCCTCTGCCGTCTGCTCGCCGATCGCGAGATTGTATTTCTTTTTAATAAAGTCGGAAATGGCAAGATCCATCTTGTCTCCGCCTATTCTTACCGAATGGCAGGTGACTATTCCGCCTAGAGAAATTACAGCTATTTCCGATGTGCCGCCGCCTATATCCACAATCATATTGCCAGAGCAAGAATTAATCGGAATACCCGCCCCAAGCGCGGCCAGAATGGGTTCTTTAGCTAAATACGCTATTTTTGCCCCGGCGTTAACCGCAGCTTCAACAACAGCCCTTCTTTCCGTTGAAGTGATGCCAGCCGGCACGCTGATTACCAATTCCGGCTTCAAAAATTTCCAAAATCCCAGTGTTTTTTCAATGAAATATCTAAGCATTGCTTGAGTTACCCGAAAATCAGCAATAACTCCGTCTTTCATTGGCCTGTAAACCCTGATGGTGTCCGGGGTTTTTCCCGTCATTTCCTTTGCCGCCTCCCCCACGGCTAAAATCCTGTTTTCTGCGTGAGAAACCGCCACTACCGAGGGTTCTTGCAAAACCACCCCTTTTCCGGGGATAAAAACTAAAGAGTTGCAAGTTCCTAAATCAATACCAAGTTTTGGCATAGTTTTATACTTTCAATATACCTCAATAGCCGAATTTTAGCAACTTTTCCATTGTTCGGTAATCATTAATGAGATATAATAGAAAAATATGTTAAAAAAGAACAGGACAATCCTCTTTTTTATTTGCGCCTTTCTTTTCTTTATAGTTGCCCCTTTTTTTATTCTTTACAGCCAAGGATATCGGCTTGATTTAGAGAATAAAAAACTTAGCCAAACGGGCGGATTCTTTTTCAAAGTATTACCAAAGCAAACTGAAATTTATCTTGACGGAAAATTAGTTAAAAAAACTGATTTTTTCTTCGGTTCCGCTCTTGTTGAAAATATCCTTCCGAGAAAATACAAAGTGGAAATCAAAAAAGAGGGTTATTATTCCTGGGAGAAAAGTCTCGCGGTAAAAGAAAAAGAAGTTACTGAAATTAAGACGGCCATTTTATTTCCCCAGAGGCCTAACTTCAATGTTTTAACCAAAGGAGTGGAAAATTTCTGGCTTTCTCCCGACCAGAAAAATATAATTATATATGAAAAAGAAAATAATATTTGGGAGCTAAAGCTTTATGAATTAGACAAAAATCTTAAAAGCCAGCTAATTTCGGAAAAAGACATTTCTCTCCGAGGCGCCGAATTGTTTAATTTGGAATTTTCCCCCGATTCAAAAGAAATATTTCTGGAAGCTGCGGCAGGCGAAAAAATAAGATATTTTAGTTTACAAACCGATATAATTCCTTCAACTCTGATAGAAACAACTCCCCCTTTAATATCTAATGAAAATATTCTGGCCTATCAAAAGGTTAATAATGCTCTTTATTATTTAGATAATTTTGGTCATCTTTTCAAGGCCGATACTTCTCTCGCCTCAAAACAGAAAATAAACGAAAACCCATTCCCCGTCCAACAGGAAACCGACTACAAATTGAAAGTATTTCAAAGCAGCATTTTTTTACAAGAGAATAAAAACCTTTATCAATTTAATCCAGATTCAAGAACTTTTGAAAAGTTCTTTGGAGAAACAAATAACATAAAAATATCCCCCAATTCAAAAAAATTAGTTTATTTTTCAGATTATGAAATATGGATTTTATACCTGCAGGACGAAGGAATGAGAGAAAAAGCCGGAAGCAAGGTTTTCCTTATGCGCCTTTCAGAAAAAATCCAAAACCTTAATTGGCTTAACTCTGATTACTTAATTTTTAACACGGGAGACAAAATTAAGATAAGCGAGGTGGATGAGAGAGATAAAGTGAATATTATTGATATTGCGGAATATAAAAATCCAGAACCTTTCTGGTCAGAAGATACAAAAAAATTATACATTTTAAGCGAAGGAAACTTATACCAATCAGACAAACTGATTAAATAATCGAGCTTTCGCGTAGCAAATCAAAGAAGATAAATCTTCTTTTCTATCTTCGTTCGCTATAGGCGAACTCGACAAGCGAAGATTCAAGAAGAGGCCAAAGGCCTCTTCGCCTACTCGAACCGCAGTGAAGAGTGAAGATGAAAACGCAGTTTTCATCGCCTACCCGAGTTCCGTGAAGCGGAACGAAGGTCAAGAAGAAGCTGAAGGCTTCTTCGCCTTAACTTATTTAAAAGATAAAGCCCCGCAAATGTAATGCAAATGCGGGGCATCAACAAAGAGAGCTTCTGGCCCCCACAGCAAGGCAGAGGCGCTTAGCCATCGGTATCTAGCCAACAGCTCCGGAAGCCTCTCTTATTAGTATATTAGCATACCCACAAACCCTGTCAATGACCCGCAGGCGAAGGTCTTAAACGACTTTTTCAATTTTTTTCTTAAAATCTTGCCAGTTTATCTCTTCGCCGTTTGCCATAGCGCAAACTTCTTTAAATGAACAATACTGGCACTGCCAATCATTCGGATAACCGGGAATTCTAATGGGAACGATATCTGAATCAATCTCTTTCTTTAACTCACTCAAGCTTTCTAAAAGAGCGCAGGCGCGGATTTTATCATAATCTATAATAAACTCTTTCAAGGTCTGATTATCTTTATTAACATAAAGCAGTATCCCTTTTTGAATTTTAAAATAATGCATATAAAGCTGTATTTGGTCAATGTTTTCTTCTTTCGGCTGGGCTAAATTCCTGAAAACCATGCTGTTCATACTTTTAATATCCAGAACTATCAGCTCTTTTCCGTCGCTCAAAATCGCGTCGGCTCTACCTGAAATCATTTCATGGGATGGGATATTAACTTCACCTGCCACGACGTGGACTTCTCTCATTGAAAACAAGGGCTTCATAATGAGCTGGTGGATAGAGTCGCCGTGGTCAAACATCCTTAAAACGTTAGCTTCCATTTCTTCTCTCGGAACATTTTTAAATTTAAAAAAAATTGCCCTTGGGCATCTGCCGGCATCAGTAATATAAAAACGCTGCTGTTCTCTATTCTTGTGCTTGTCTAAATAAAATTTATCAATTAGTTCTTTTAACATAATTCATTTTAACATTTAAACATATCAGCATTTTAACATATTTAAACGGCCTTATCTCTTTTGCCACTAGAAGCTCGCTGTTCGAAAACTTGACAAATTTATCAGGTATGCTATACTTCTAACAAGAAAGGGTGGATAAAAATGTGATTACGCTAAACGAAACAATCGCTCTAATGCTCTTAAGCGCAGGACTCGGTTTACTTGGAGCGATGGTGGCAACGGCCGCTAACGAGAATTCCTGGTGGGGGTTCGCGATGGGGCTTATCACAGCCTTCGGCCTCTATCTCCTCAATCGATCTAGGTAGGCCACAAAAGTCCCGGTGGGCGGACTATAAATGCCCACTTTTTTCTTTTTTCCACAAGAAGCGAGGCAACAAGTTTCAGAAAGTTTCTCTTTGGAAAGCGAGGACATCTTGCCAAGGGGTGCACTTCGCAGTCCCGCCCATATCTGACTTTGATTTTTCATTATAGTTTGGGGAGGCGGGACGAGAAATAGCCGCGGCTGAAAATAGTTTCTTATCCAACCGCTTAAGCCGACGGCGTGCTCCCCGAGGCAAGATGGCCGAGCGAATTACCGCTTTGCCCGCCGAAGCGTAGCGAGGCGAAAGAGAGTCGAAGAACTTCGTTCTTCTCCACCTGCATCCCGCTTCGCGGGATTTGGTAAGAGATTTATCTCTTCGCCCACTGTGGAGCTCTTCTGGCTCTTTTTAAGCCGAACTTCTTTCTTTCCCTCATTCGCGGATCGCGAGTCAGGAAACCTGCCCTTTTTAGCCGTTTCCTAAAGTCAGGATTAAAAAGCACAAGAGCGCGGGTAAGTCCATGCCTTATTGCTTCAGCTTGGGAAGAAAAACCTCCCCCCTTTAGCACAACTTGAATTGTAAACGTATCAAGGCAACCCATCATTTCAAGCGGAGATAACACAACTTGCCTTAAAACAAACGAAGGAAAATATTGTTCTAAGGGTTTTTTATTAATTAGAATCTCTTTTCCGCCCCGTGTAAAAAGCCGAACCCTGGCAACAGATGTTTTGCGCCTGCCAACCGCCTCTAAATAATTTGTTGGTTTTAACTTTGGCGCTTCACTCACCGAGCTTTCGCGTAGCGAGGGCGAAGAAAGTAAACTTTCTTCTTCTCCCTTCGCTATCGCTCGGGAAAGCGAGGGTGGCGAAGAGTCGAAGAGCTTATGCTCTTCTCCACCCTTCGTTGCGACTCGGGTGGACGAAGTCCTCTTTGACTTCTCTTTGGCTTCTTTTTTTAATACGCGCTTTTTTTGCGCATCCGCAGATGAGGCAGATTTTTTTTCTTTAATATTAGGCATATATAAAACTATTCGATTTTTAATCTTTTTATCATTTCTGATCTCAATTTATTTTTGGGCAGCATTCCAAACACTGCTTTTCTCAAAACCTCCGCCGGGTCTTTTTCAAAAAGTTTTTTTAGAGGCATTTCTTTCAGTCCGCCCAGATATCCCGAATGGTGATAATATTTTTTTTGCTCCATTTTTCTTCCCGTAAATTTTAATTTTTCTACATTTTTAACGACAACTATGTCTCCCCCATCCTTATTGGGAGCAAAGTCCGGCCTGTTTTTTCCACGCAAAAAATTAGCAATCTCGGTTGCTAACCTGCCCAACACTTTATCTGTAGCGTCTATTGCGCGTATATTTCTCTCCATTTTATTTAACAAGTTCTATTATTGCCATTTTTGCTCCGTCTGACTGCCTCTGACCCAATTTCATAATCCTTGTATATCCCCCTTTTCTCTCTTTGTATCTCGGAGCAATATTAACGATTAATTTTTTTGCCAATGTTTTTGAAAATAAGCTGGCCAATAACCTCCGCTCATGAATAGTACCGGTTTTTGCTTTAGTAATTTGTTTTTCAATAAAAATAGACAATTCTTTCGCTTTAGCTTCCGTAGTTTTAATTTTTTCTTTCAATATCAAAGCTGTGGCTAAGGCCTTCAAAAGAGCTTTTCTCTGATCTTTTTCTCTGCCAAATTTTCTCCCTTTTCTTCTTTTTTGCATACCGAGCTTTCGCACAGCGAAAGCGAAGGTGAAGAAGAGGCCGAAGGCCTCTTCGCCTACCAATTAATTTTATACCGAGTCCCACGAGTCAAAGAACTTTCGTTCTTTTCCACCCTTCGCTTCGCTTGGGTGTGGGATGAGGATTAAGAAGAGGACTTCGTCCTCTTTGACTTTGCTGATTTTTTCTTAACTATAACCGGTTTCTTTTTCTTTAATGTTTTTTTTGCTTTCTCCTCTTTAGATATTTCAGCCAAAACAATTTTTGGCTCCAGAGCGTCAAATAACAAAGTGAAGTGCTGCAATAAAATCTCTGAGGACTTTGCCAAGGCTGTTTCGGGCGAAATGCTGCCATCAGTTTCTATTTCTAAAAACAATCTATCGTAATCTGTTCTCTCCCCAACCCTCATATTTTCCACCTTATAACTGACTTTTCTGACCGGAGTAAAAAAGGCGTCAAGGGCGATCGCCCCTATCTCTAATTTTTCTCGCGAGGATGAGGCCGGCTGCAAAGAAGTGTCTGACTTTTTCCTCGCGTCGCGGGAAGAAAAGCCAATTCCTTTTTCAATCAGTATTTCTATTTCTAATTCAGCGGACTTTGAAGTTAAGGTGGCGATATGGCAGTTTTTATTAATTAATTCGGCTTGGCTGGAAAGGTTAAAATCTACACCCTTCGCCTCCTTTTCCCCCTTTATCTTTAAGGTTGCTTTTTGGGACTCTTTTGTAAACAACTTAAACCTTAGTTGTTTTAAGTTTAATAAAATTAAAACTACATCTTCCAAAACACCCGGTATTGTTGAAAATTCATGAGAAACTCCTTTAATTTTCACTTGCGTCACAGCCGCCCCGGGAAGCGAAGAGAGCAAAACTCTTCTTAAAGAGTTGCCGATAGTAGTCCCGTATCCGGGGTACAAAGCCTCTATTTCAAAAACAGCTTTATTATTTTCTTTTTTAATTATTTTTGGCGCATTGGGCAGATTAATCATGATTTCTATACGAAATACGAATTTTTTACGAATCTACGAAAACGTATTCGTATATTCGTACCTTTTCGTATTTCGTAGCTTAATTATCTTGAATAAAATTCAAAAATTAATGAAAGCTCAGCTGGTGGAAGCGCCTCGTCCAGGGTTGGCTCTTTAATAACCTGGCCTTCAAACTTTTCAGCTTCCAATTTAAGCCACGATGGAGGACTATATTTTTTCAAAGTGACTGCAAGATTTTTAAAAGCGCTCTTTTTGATGGATTTTTGGCTTAAAGAAATCTTATCTCCCTTTTTTACGGAATAGCTTGGAATGTTCAGTATTTTTCCGTTTACCAAAAAATGGCGATGGGAAACAAAACGCCTTGCCGCCACTCTAGACGCGGTGAATCCCAATCTAAATATTACATTATCTAAACGGCTTTCTAAAAACTTAATTAACAGAGCCTCTGCATCTTCAACTTTATGCCGCGATCCCAAAGCCATTTTGACATACTTGCGAAACTGCTTCTCTCTTAAATTATACCAATTCTGCAGTTTTTGTTTCTCCCGCAATTCTTTGCCGTATTCAGATCCCCCTCTGGGTCCTCCTCTTTTTTTGCTCTTTTGACCGGGCGGGTAAGGTTTCCTGACCAAAGAACACTTGGACGACAAGCATTTCTCGCCTTTTAAAAAAAGTTTGGTCCCCGCCCTTCTACAAATTTTACACTTTGAAGTAGCCATATACCGAGCTTCGCTTTGCGAAGAATTTTCGTTCTTCTTTACCCTTCGCTTACGCTTGGGTGCGGAACGAGTCGAAGAACTTCGTTCTTCTCCACCCTTCGCCTTCGGCTCGGGTAGGTGAAGATGAGAACGCAGTCCTCATCGCCTTTATACCCTACGAACCTTTGGCGGTCTGCAGCCATTGTGAGGAATGGGCGTGATGTCTTTTATAGAAATAATATTCAAACCTCTTGCGGCCAGTGATCTTATTGCCGAATCTCTACCAGATCCTATGCCTTTTACCAGCACCGCTATTTTTTCTATCCCAAACTTTCTGGCGATTTGGCAAATCGCCTCGGCAACTTTTGAGGCGGCAAAAGGCGTGGCTTTTTTCGTTCCCTTGAAACCTATATTGCCTGCGCTTGTCCATCCCAAAACATTGCCCTGCGGGTCGGTTAAAGTAATAATTGTATTGTTGTAAGAAGATAAAATATAAATCTTCCCCTCTTTTATTTTTTTAGAGGATCTTTCCATCTCTTTTTTAACCTTAGCTTCCATTTTTTCTTTTTCTTTAAGAAGCTCTGTCTCAGTATGTTGAATTATGCGTTTTTTTCCCATAATGGTTATTTTGCTTCGGCGGCCGACTTTCTTCCGGACCCCACCGTTTTTCTGACATTTCCTCTTACTGTCCGGGTATTGGTCTTGGTTCTCTGTCCTCTTACAGGCAATCCTTTCATATGCCGCATTCCCCGCCAGCTGCTTATGTCTTTCAATCTTTTTACATTCATCATCACCTCTCTTCTCAGCTCACCCTCAATCTTATATTTTTTTTCAATAATATCTTTAAGCTGAGCAAGTTCATTGGCGGTCAATTCTGCGGCCTTTTTTTTAGGTTCAATCCCGACATAGAGCAGGATTTTCCTGGCCGAAGAACGACCTATTCCATAAATATATGTCAAAGCAAACTCTATTTGTTTATTATCGGGGATATTAATCCCGGCAATTCTCGGCATATTTATCCTTGTCTCTGTTTATGTTTTGGATTTTTACAAATAATATAAACTCGGCCCTTTCTGCGGACAACCTTACAATCTTTACAAATTTTCTTGACGGACGCTTG
>JAUSLA010000072.1 GCA_030646565.1 bacterium | reverse complement strand
GAAAATTCGCGGCAAAAATGCCCAGGGTTATGCTGCGATACGCTATTGAAAAATTCTCTAAAGAAAGGCGAGAATATTATTTAAGATTAAAGCTAAAGTAAAAAATACGAAATTTATTTCTAATTTTATGGGCCTTGTTTTTTATGGCCCAAGCAGTATAGTTTAAATAGGGTAAAGCTCTTTATATTGAAATACCCGAGCCGATAGGCGATGAAATAAATTTCATCTCCAGCTTCGTCCCATACCCGAGTACCGTGAAACGGGACGAAGGGTAAAGAAGAACGAAAGTTCTTCGCATAAATGGGATTCGCTAGGCGATGAGGACAATGGTAAAGTATTTAACCCAGGAAGGGTTTGAAAAATTAAAGAAGGAACTGGACTATCTGCAAAACGTTAAAAGAAGAGAAGTTTCAGAAACGATAAGACATACTGCTTCTCACGGCGATTTGAAAGAAAACGCCGGGTACACTGCCGCTAAAGAGGAGCAGGGTTTTCTTGAGGGAAGAATTAGGAAATTAAGAGAGATTGTCGCTCAAGCTAAAATTATTGAAAAGAAAGAAAATGATAAGGTTCAGATCGGTTCTCTTGTTTCGTTAGAATCAAGCGAAGGAAAAGAAAAATTCCAGATTGTTGGCCCGGAAGAGGCGAATATTTTTAATAATAAAATTTCTTTTGAATCGCCCCTGGGAAAAGCATTGTTAAATAGGAAAAGAGGGGATAGCCTAAAAGTTAATACTCCTGTCGGAGAAAAAAACTATAAAATTTTATTAATTGAGTAAGGCGAAGCGGACTTCGTCCGCTTCTTCATCTTCGCTTTCGCTGCGCGAAAGCTTGATACTTGACCAAAAAATAGACTCTAGAAAAATAGAACTAAAGGCATAATATTGTGCGACATTTCTCTTTAAAATTTTATTTCAATGTTTGAGCTATTAATTCGGCCATTGAAATCCATTTAAATCCCCGGGGTCTTTTAGATTTGAATTGTTGCATTAGTTTTTGAATTTCTATTAATCGTTGGAAATCTTTTTTATTCCAATTTGTTGAGATAAAACCTCTAATACCCTTTTTAATATTCATATTTTTTCTTTTATTGCGGTAGATAATATAAATCGCTTCAATCCATAATCCGAAATCCATCTTCTTCTTACCCGATAAGGGATATTTATTGAAGAAGGGGATTATTATATTTTTTAAATTTTCTAAATTTTGTACCGAATATCTAACTTCACTTTGAGTAAAATGAATTTGGCCACAATTTAAGGCGTTTTGAATCTTTTTTAATAGTTTGTCGTCGTCTCTTCGAATGTTAATTACAAATTGGACTTTCCAACTATAATAGACTGGTTTCCCTAATCTTTCGTGACGGATATCCCTGCGAAACTGTAAATCAAAACAACCTTCGCCATCAACAAAACCGGCAATATAATCTCCAGACAGTTTCGAATTTTTCTGGTTTTCCATAAGTAATTAAACCTTAAATTCTTTGCCGCTGTGGTATTGCCTATGAATATCTCTTAATCTTTTAGAAGTAACATGGGTGTAAATTTGGGTTGTGGCGATGTTTCTGTGACCCAAAAACTCCTGAACGTTCCTTATATCTACCCCTTTGTTTAGCATGTCTGTGGCAAAACTGTGGCGTAAAACATGAGGCGTTGTAGTGATGGGAGAACCTGAAATCAAGGCGTAGCGCTTCACAAGAGTCTCAATCGACCGGGGGCTCAACCTTTGGCTTTCTCGCTTCCTAGGGCCCTTATAGCTTATAAAAAGGGCCTTTTCCTTGTCTTCTCTGGTTTCCATGTACTCTTTAATGGCCACTACGGCCCTATTTGAGAAATAAACGGTCCTGACGTGGCTTCCTTTGCCAATTATGCTTATTTCAAGGTCTTTAGTGGTAGGGGTTATTTTTATCTGATCGCAGTTAAGATTGACAAGTTCGGCTATTCGCGCACCGGTTGAAAATAAAGTTTCAAGTATGGCACGGTCTCTGAGGCCTGTTATAGTTGAAGTTTTCGGCGCTAAAATAAGTTTTTCTATCTGATCTAAAGTGAGAAATTTTATAGTTCTGTCGCTTTTTTCACGAATTAATTTAACTTTTTCTGCGGGTAGGGAAACGATATTCCTATCTGCAAAGTAATTTAAAAGATTTCTAAGGGCTATAAGATAATAATTCTGAGTGGACTTTTTTAGTGGCTCCTTTGTGTTTTTATTAAAAGCTTGAGACAAAAAGACCCTATATTTCCAAATATGGTCTTCAGTAAGCTTATGAGGAAGGAGAGTCTCGAGACTATTATCTTTCAGCCATTTAATAAACCTTTTTAGAAATCTTGCATATGCTTCCTGACTTTTATTACTTAAACCTTTTTCAATATCTAAATATTCTAAAAAATCATTTATATTCTCTATTATTGTTTTTGTGCTTTTTTTCATATTATTAGACGGAGAAGTGGCCCTATAAAATATAAGAGTAAATACTTCGGTTAAGCTACATTATGCGAAGTATCCTAATCCTATAATAACAGGCCAAAGGAGCCTGTCAATAACCGATTTCCCCCACCGGGTATAGAAAAAGGATGTCAGAGGACATCCTTTGGTGAAGATGAATCCCGTTTAAAAAAACTTTTCAGTTTTCTTAAGCGGGATTCTTGCGGGAACGGGAAAGTGGAATATGGAAGCGGTAAGATAAGATGTAGGTTGTAAAGGAACTGTGGTGAAGAAGGGAAGGGTTTAAGCTCAAACGCCCCCGCTTGCGTAGCGCTCAGCTAGCGTATCGCTCAGCTAGTAGGCGCGCCTCGAGAATGAACTTATAGCCCCTCTCTCCTAAAAGTATATTATTCCTTTCATAAACCCCTGTCAATAGCCTGCCGTTTACTTTATTAGTTCTTTTATTTTTTCCCAAATCGAAAAATCGGTAATAGATTTTGTTAATTTTGGCACTTCGGTTTTTATACTCTCTTTCATTTCCTTTTTTTCTTTTTGAAATTCTGCTTCAATAATCGGTTCCCTGGTTTTTATTTCTTTATTAAAAAATGGATAAATATATGGGTTTAAAATATTTTTTTGAACCCAATCCCCCATTTTCCGCCAAAAAGGCAAAACTTCTTCTTTCCAGATTTTTTTAACAAAGTTCGGTAAAATTCCTATTGTCGCGTCCCAAAACATCTGTCCGAATGCTTTAATTTCACCCCAGTCTTTAGGCAGTGTTATTCCTTCTCCTACCGAAGCTTTAGCTGAGGTGGAGAAGAAGGAATCTTCTTTGACTTGGGCCAATGCCAGATTCGGTAATATTGAAACCGATAAAAATAAAATTGCCACTCCCCTTTTCATACACCAAGTCGGTAGGCGACGAGGACTGTGTGTCCTCGTCTTCACCTTCGCCCCGCTTCGCGGGGCTCGGTTAATAATTCTTTAGCCCTAGACCCGAGGGATCGGGCTCGACAAAATTTCTTTAAGAAATTTTGTATAGAGCTGTTTTAATTCTATTTAATGTTTTTTCTTTCCCTAAAATTTCAGCGATTTCAAACGGACCGGCCGATGCCTCTTTTCCGGTAAGGGCAACCCTCAATGGCCAAAGGAGGTATCCCCTATCCTTTTGTAGCGCGGGGCCTATTCTTTCCGCCTCTAATAATAACACATTTCCCAGATTTTCTTTTGTCCAATTGTTTTCGCTTATTTCAGATAATATATTTTCTAATTTATTTAAAACATCTCTTACTTCCCCGTCGTTCATTCCTTTCCATTTTAAAAGTTTTTTGTCGTACTCTAATTTTTCCTTGAAAAAGAAATCGGCCAGTTCAACAATTTCAGAATTTTTTTTCAATCTTTCATGATAAATTGAAATAATTTTTTGAAGAACATCCAAAGTTATTATTTTTTCCGTTTCAGAATTTTTATATTTCTGAATAATTTGTTTGCCGCCGTAAGCCGGCGGATATTGCATTTCTTCAAAAATGGGAATAATTAAACCAGCCTCAATAAAATAAGGCAAACAAAGTTCTGTTATTTTTTCTATTGAACGTTGGCGGATATAAAAACCGTTTAAGGATTCTAATTTTTTAATATTGAAAATCGCTCCTCCCTTTTGAACTTTTTCCAGAGAAAACTCTTTGACCAAAGAAGGCAATGAATAAATTTCTTTTTCGTCTCCGGGATTCCAGCCCAAAAACGCCATATAGTTGATTATAGCTTCCGGAAGATAGCCCTCTCGCCTAAAGTCAGTTATGCCAAAAGCTCCGTGTCTTTTGCTTAATTTGGTTCTGTCTGTCCCTAAAATTAAAGGCAGATGGCCGTATTCCGGCCTGGGAAAGCCCAAGGCCTCCTGCATTAAAATTTGTTTTGGAGTATTCGAAATATGTTCTTCACCCCTAATAACATGAGAAATTTTCATTTCAAAATCATCTATAACTACGGCGAAATTATATAAAGGCGTGGAAACGTCTTTAGCTATAACTATATCGCCTGCTAAACCCATATCAAATTCCAGGCGACCCCGGATCAAATCATTAAAACTGACTTTTTTTGAAGCGACCCTAAATCTGATTACGGATGGCTTTCCTTCTGCTAAATATTTTTTAACTGTTTCTTTCGGCAAATTTGCGCACTTCCCGGAATATCTCGGCGCCTCGCCTTGCGACATTTGATATTGCCTTTTTACTTCCAATTCTTCTTCCGAACAAAAACAATAATATGCTTTGTCGTCTTTCAAAAGTATGTCTAAATATTTTTTATACGTATCCAATCTTTCGCGTTGCCTATATGGCCCGTATTTTCCGCTAATATCGGGACCCTCGTCCCAATTAATGCCCAGCCATTTTAAATTCTCAATAATATCATTTTCATATTCAGGAGAAGACCTTTCTAAATCCGTATCCTCAATCCTTAAAACAAAACTACCCTGACATTGTTTGGCAAAAAGGTAGTTAAAAAGCGCGGTTCTCGCCAGCCCTATATGCAATAATCCCGTGGGAGATGGCGCAATTCTCGTCCTCACAGCTCCCGGTTTTGCAAATTTTAATTCTTCGGAAGAAAACATATTTATTTAGCGGTAAGATAACTTATAATATAACTTGCGATTATTCTTCCCGCTTCCGGCCTGGAGAATTCTTTGGCTTTCTGGGCCATAAGATTTAACTCGTTAGTATGAAAAAAAAGATATTTTAATTTTGCCAGAAAGAAATTGGCGGTAAAATTTTCTTCTTCAAAAACAAGACAGGCGCCGTTTTCAGAATATTCATACGCATTTTTAACCTGATGATTTTGGGCGGCTTCAGGCAGCGGGACTAAAATGGACGGTTTTCCGATTGCCGCAATTTCAAAAATAGAGTTGGCCCCGGCCCGGCTTAGTATTATATCGGATATAACATAAGCTTTCTTTAGTTCTGGTTCTTTCAAAAATGAAAAAAGATGATAAGATTTTTCCGGCTCTCCGCTTATTATAATTTTAACTTCGGACTTAACCTGGCTGTAATTTTTTTCTCCGCATTGGTGGATTATTTCAAAATTCTCCAATAGCTGCGGCAAAGCCTCTAAAATCTTTTCATTAATTCTTTGAGCGCCCTGCGAACCCCCTAAAATCAGAAGAACAGGCTTTTGGGTAGCCGTTTTAAAGAAAAACCTCGCTTCCTCTTTCTGGCCGTCCATAAGTTCTCGACGTATCGGATTGCCGACCAAAATCATTTTTTTAAGCGGAAAGTGTTGTGTTTTCGGAAAAGAAGTAAAAATTTCTAAAGCAAATCCGTTTAAAAACTTATTTGCCGCTCCGGGAACCGTATCGGATTCGTGAATAAATATCGGGACAAACAGTATTCTTCCGGCAAAAACCGGAGCTATAGACCCATGCCCTCCTTTGCTGAAAATTAAATCCGGACCTAAAAAGAAAATATAGAAAAAGGATTGGAGAATCCCGACAGGAATCTTAAAGAGAATATCAGATATATTTTGCAGTATTGTTTTCCATGTAAAGTATCTCCTTATTTTGCCTGAAATAATTTGTTTTATTTTTATTCCTTCTTGAGAAAGCAAAATTTCGCCAAATTCATCTTTGGGCCCGATAAAATGAAATTCAAGATCCGATTTTTGATAAATCCTTCGAATTTCTCTTACAATAGCGATGATTGGAGTTAAGTGACCGGCTGAACCTCCACCAGCAAATAGTATTTTCATGAATTTCGTAGTTGATTTTGTTTAGAGATATTTAACAAAATTCCCATTGCGGCCAGTTCAATAATTAATGCCGAGCCCCCGTAGCCGATAAACGGCAAAGGGACTCCGGTTAACGGTACAAGGCCTATCATTGCTCCAATATTAACAAAGGTTTGGATAATAATCCAGCAGGCGATTCCGAGCGCCGCAAGCTGGCTGAATTGATCTTTTGTCTTTTTAGCAATTTGAATGCTTCTGATAAAAAATATCGAAAAAATCAAAACCAGAAAGAATGCTCCAATGAAGCCGGTCTCTTCAGAAAAAACCGCAAAAATTGAATCTGCGATTGATTGGGGTAAAAAGCCCAGCTTTTGAGAGCTCATCCCGAGCCCTACGCCAGATAACCCTCCGGATCCAATAGCGATTTTGGCCTGGCTCAGCTGATAGCCAATACCCATTAAGTTAGTATTCTGGTTTTGAAAAACCAAAAACCGGTCTAAACGGTAAGAGGAAATTTGAATTAAAAAGTAAAGAGCGGCAAAACCCAAAACAATCATTAAAAGGCTGTGCCAGAGCGGCGTTTTAGCGGTAAAATACATTAAAAAACCCGTCAAGACAATGATTCCCAAAGTGCTTATATTCGGCTGCAAATACAACAAGAGACCGATTGCGCCAATTATTATCAAAAATAACGCTAATGTTAGGTTTGGTTCTCGTTTTTGGATTCTGCTCGCCAGCCATCCGGCCAGATAAAGTATAAAAGACAGCTTAAGAAATTCGGAGGGCTGAAAAGAAAAGGGGCCAATATGGAGCCATCTTGAGGCTCCCCCCTGGCCCAGGCCTATTAACGGCAAAAAAACCGCGAGCATCAGGATCAACCCGATTAAGAATAAAATCGGCGCCTTTCTTTTGAGAGATGCTAATTTTACATTGAAAAAGAAAAGTAAAAGTAAAAGTCCGGGTAAAAATCCGAAGATAAGCTGGTGTTTAAGAAAATAATAACTGTCGCCGAATTTTGCCTGGCCTAAGGGCGCCGAAACGCTGGCTAAAATCACTATTCCGGAAATAACAATAAGGGAAATTATTGATAGAAGGATGTAATCAGGCGCTGAAACTTTTAACATATTTTTTGAATAAATTTCCTCTTTCCTTATAGTCTTTAAAAAGATTAAAACTTGCAGAGGCAGTAGAAAGAAGACAGATTTTTCCTTTGCCGGTATGTTTATACGCCAGTCTAACTGCATCTCGCATATATTCCGCTCCGCTGGCGCTAGTGGAGCGAGTCGAAGAACTTGCGTTCTTCTCCATCTTCGTCCCTTTCTGCGAAAGGGACTCGATATTCAACGAGGCCCGGCCTCCCAATTTAATAATCTCTCGCCGGATTTTTTCTCCGGTCGTTGGGAATAAAATCAGGGTTTTTAATTTGCTTTTTAAGATTATTCTAGCTAAATTTTTAAAATTAATATTTCTGTCAAATCCCCCCAGTATTATGGTTTCCACTCTATCCCCTAACGCATCCAGTGCGGCAATCGTTGCTTCGGGAATTGTTGCCAGAGAATCGTTATAAAAAATAATTTCTTTAAATTTTCCCACCAATTCCAGTCTGTGCGGAAGCGGTTTGAATTTTTTAATTCCTCTTTCAATTATTTTTTCCGGAATTTTGAATATTTTGCCAACCGCCCTTGCCGCGTTCCTATCTAATTCGTAATATTCGCCTTTAACCGGAATTTTTTTTGCTGGCGAAGAGAACTTCGTTCTCTTCTTCACATTCGTCCCGCTGTTGCGGGACTCAGTTTTTGATTTTCCGGCAATTTCCTTAACGATTTTATCTGCCGAATTATAAACTAAATAATCATTTTTGGTCTGATAACGAACGATATTAGCTTTTGCATTCACATACTCTTTAAAATTTCTGTAATAATCCAAGTGTTCTTGAAAAAGATTCAGAAGTACGGCGATATGCGGAGATTTTTTAAGATTATATAGCTGATGGCTGGATAATTCATAAACAAAAATGTCATTTGGAGTACAAAATGGCAAAAGGTTTAAAACCGGCTTGCCGATATTTCCCACCAAATGAGCTTTAACGCCTCCTGCCTTTAGTATTCGGTATATTAGGGCAGTTGTCGTGCTCTTGCCTTTGGTTCCTGTAATGCCAATAATTTTACCCGGGCAATTCTCAAAAAATATATCTGTCTGCGTAATAATTTTACCGAGAACAGTTCTTGGTAAAATTTTAAAAGGAATGCCCGGCGACTTTATTATAACATCATAATTTTCCAGCGCTTCAAGATAATTTTTCCCAAGATGCCATTTAATCTTGCCTTGTAGACGAGTCGTATGCGAAGAACATTCGTTCTTCTTTACCCTTCGCTTCGCTCGGGTAAATGAGGATACTTTTTCATTCTTATCTGCAATTCCCAAAATTTTATCAGGAAAAAATTTCCTCAAAAACAAAAAAGTATCAATCCCCTCTCTGCCAAAACCCAACAGCAAAATACGTTTGTCTTTTAATTCATTCAATTTCATTTACCAAGCTTTTATGAAATAAAAGCGAAGGTGGAAAAGAAGATTTATCTTCTTTGACCATTTGTAGTGAATTTATAGAACCGTCTATTTATAAGATAGCATAAATCAACGCTCTCCAAAAGAAAAAGCCCTCTTTTGAGAGCCTTATTATTAAAACAAAGGGCTATCTGAAAAAACTAATCCCGGCGTTCTCTCGCTTTTAATTAATTTTTCGGCCACATTAAATATATGGGTTTTTGCGGGAATAAATACTCCGTAGAATCCCGTATCTCCAAGCGGAGTACTTTGGCATATTTTATAAAAATTTACAGGCGGCGAATTAAAAGGCTTAAACATATACACAATTTTTGTATGAAACATTGAGAGATCCTCTCCCACTAGTCCCGTTAAAACCTCTTCTAATGTTGCCAATTTTTGATTTTTACGTTCAAAAGAGCTTATCTTATTTGAAGACATTGCTAAAACATAAACTGTGCCCTTCACACCATCTTCTATTCCCAATAAGGTGGTCATGTCGCCTTCCTCCTTTATATTTGTTTTGAAAAGGTACTATTAGCAGTTTAGTATATTATTTTAATTTTGTCAAAAGATAAGGTATTTTTCCTGTTCTCCTCGCTTTTTGTAGTCCAAAGTTAAAAGCTAGCCTGCTTTCCTTGAAAGTTCCAACACATTCAAATGGCTTTGCTTTCCCCTGCCCTATTAAAGCTTTCATTACGGGAACTAATTTTTTATTTTCAAATAAATCTTTGCCAAAAATTTTAAGAAATTGTTTTTTTTCTAAAAATGGATATAAAGTTGCATAAATAAAAAGACATTTTGGGCAATTTCCGCACCACCTCTCCCCTGTTTTTTGACCAATATTACAGCTTGAAAATACCGAAAAATATTGAGGGTATTTTGTAAATGTTTTAGAAATTTCCAGCTCTGTGCGGCTTCTCAAATAACTGAAATAATTTATATTTTGCGATAAATATTTTTTGCAATAATATTTAAATTTTCTTTCAAATTCTGAACTTTTTGACCACTGATGGTTAATTATTTTGCCAAGATACTTTACATTTCCTTCGTCAGCGCTTTTCTCGTTGGAAAAGGCGATGTTTTTGTAATCAAATAAAATTGCGCAAAATACGCTCAAAAAAGATAGTAAAGCTGTAAAAGGCGTGTGGCCGTTGAGAAAACCTTTTTTGTTTAATTTCAACAAAACAGGGTCAATTTTTCTTTCAACTATTATCGAATTTTTAACGCCGGCTGTTTCTATCACTTTTTTGGCGGCAGATGACGGATTGACCAAAAAACAATTTATTTTTCTATTCTTTTTTCTTAACTCTTCAAAAGTAACAATAGAATCTCTTCCCCCTCCCATTGGCACAAGATATTTTTCCTGTAATTCGCCTTCAAACCGGAAAAAAGGAGCTGTGCCGGCGGAAATAATCGTTAAAAAATCGGGTTTCGTAAAATCAATCCTGTTCTCATAAAAATACTGGCCCATGCCTTTGATGATTAAATCTTTCCACCAATTAATTTGCTCTCTGTTTAAATAGCCTGCTTTGATTGTTAATTTTGGCGAACAAGTCGCCTTCCAGTAGCTGGGGATTTCTATCAAACCCAAATGAAATATTAAATTGTTTAGTCCCCTCTCACCTACTTTCTTTAATCTATTATTATTAACATTTTTAATGATTATTTTTGGTTTAAATTTTATATCAGGCGGAATTTTAAAATCAAAAAAAATCTCTAAGTTGTTGCTAGAGAATTTATGGGAGTATTTTTCGTAAATAAACTCTGGATATTTTTTTTGCAACCCTTGAAGATTCATAAAGTTACGCCTAGCCTAGCAGGCTTATTGCTATTCCAACAATTGCCATAATCGCGCCAATAATCCAAAACCTCATTGTTACCATATAATGCGGCCAACCGCGGGCCTCAAAATGATGATGAATAGGAGAAGCTAAAAATAGTTTTCTTTTCAAAAATTTTTTTGAAAGAAGCTGTAAAATTACAGAACCAGATTCAATCACCAACAAAAAAGCGATGATCGGCAGCACTAGAACAGAGTTAGTTAAAAAAGCGATAACGGTTAAGGATGCGCAAAGGCCCATAATACCGGTTTCTCCCATATAAAATTTGGCAGGTGGAATGTTAAACCATAAAAAAGCCAAAAGCGCTCCCAGAATTACGGCTGAAAAAGCCGCAATATCTATCTGACCAAAAAACAAAGCAATGCCGGCGTAAGCGCCGAAAATCGATGCAAAAGATCCACCGGCTAAACCGTCTAATCCATCAATTACTCCACCGGAATAAACCGCCAGCATTACTATGATAAAAAGCGGGATATACCAGCCGTCAATTTCCAGGTTTCCCCAGCCCGGAATATGAATTGAATGCCAATCCAATTTAAAATAAAACCACAGAGCTCCGATTAAACCAATAAGAGCCACGATTAGCAAACGTTTTTTCAGACTCAATCCTCCTCCTATGTATTTTCCTTTGCCAAAAACCTGTAAAAAATCGTCGGCTAATCCCAATAAAGCGGCTGAAACCAAGGCAAAAAGAGGCAGCCACGTTTGCTCCCTGCTTAAAAAATTTAATTTATCAATCCACCAAATATCGGTAATTTTAGAAATTCCAAAGAATAAAAAAATTAAAATTAAGGGCGTTATCCAAATCAAAAGCCCGCCCATTCGCGGGACGTGAGTTTCGCCTTCAGAGTGAAATTTTTGGAAGATAGGCAATTCTTTCCCATCCAAGGATTTAGTCCTAACTTCTTTCCGCCAGAGTTTGTGTTTATATAAAAAACCGGTTAAAATCGGCGTCAATAAAAAAGCAACAATAAATGAAATAATGCCAAGTGAAAAAATTTTAATTACAGCTATAGCTGCTTCCGGCAAATACATAGTGGTGATATAAATTAACCGTTAACCTTTTACCATTTGTACGCTTGATTAACCCATGCAACCAGTTTTTTCATTTCTTCAAATCTGGTGTCGGAATTGGCCGTTCCCAAAACTATATTTATTAAAAATCCCCTGTCTTTTGGAGCTAGTATTACTAAAATTATGCAGCCTCCTGCTTTTTCAGCGTAACCGGTTTTTCCTCCCAATATCCTATCATGCCACGCGAGAGATTGGTCTAATAGAAGTTCGTTTGTGTTCTTTAATGTCGGCCCATATAAATTATATTCGGCCGTGGAAAGAATCTCCCAGATTTTCGGCTCTTTTAATAACCGCTGAATTAATTCAACAAGGTCTTTCGCTGTTGAGTAATTAATTTCTGCATCTTTAGTGTCGGGTTCTAATCCGCTTGAATTATAAAAATGAGTGTTCAAAAGGCCGAGCTCTTGCGCTTTATTATTCATCATCTCAACAAATTTTTTTTCATCTATCCGAGTTGTAGCGATGGATGAAGAAGAATAAAATTCTTCGCCTATCCGAGCTGTAGCGATGGATGAAGAAGAATGAAATTCTTCGCCTGTTCCTTCATAATCGTTGGCCAGGGCAAAAGCCGCGTCGTTTGACGACTCCATCAGCAAAGGATAAAGCAGATAGCTCGTTTTAAAAATTTTTCCCTCTTCAAGCTGGCCGAATGTTTCTTCCTGGTTTACCGCTTCCTTACTTATTTTTATTTCTTTTGACAAATCGTAATTTTCCAAGACAATTAGAGCTGTCATTAGTTTAGTCAAGCTCGCAATCGGCAATTTTTCCCCGCTGTTTTTTTCGAAAAGAACTTTTTGCTTTCCTTTATCGCTTATAAATACTGAAGCCGCGGATTTTGCCGCGATGTTTGGCTCTTCAATAACCGAAACTTCAGTTGAGGTGGAAAAGAAGGAATCTTCTTTGAGAGCTTTTATTCGAAGCGGCATTAAATTGGGCGATATTATTTGGGCAGTAAATAATTCCGGTTTTTTATCAAGCTCCTGCCAAAAGAAAAAATCTTTTAGGTCTTTTTCTAAAAGATTTGTTCCCCACCAGAAAGGCAAACTCAAAAATAAAACAATTAAAAAAAAATTAATTCTGTTCGTCATTTACCGAGTCCCGCTTTGCGGGACGAAGGTGAAGATGAAATTTATTTCATCGCCCGAGTCCCGCTTTGCGGGACGAAGGTGAAGATGAAATTTATTTCATCGCCCGAGTCCCGCTTGCGGGACGAAGATGAAGAAGAGATTTATCTCTTCGACTTTCGGTCTTTTTTCTTTTTGTTTTAGAAATTGATAATCTTTGGTCAATTCTTATCATATCCCTTGGGAACAAACTCGCTTCCCGAATATTTTCTAATCCCAAAATTTGTTTTACCAATCTTTCAGCGCCTATGGCAAATCCTCCTTCCGGCGGCATGCCATATTTAAAGGCCTGAAGGTAAAATTTAAAGTTTTTTGGTTCATTCCCCCATTTTTTAATATTTTTCAGAAGTATCTGATAATTATTAATTCTTTGCCCTCCGGTAACTATTTCTAATCCTCGGCAAAGAAGATCAAAACTTAAGGTGTAATCCGGGTTTTCCGGGTCGGGATAAGTATAGAATGGCCTTTTTTTTGTTGGATAATGAGTAATAAAAATTAATTCTGAATCATATTTTTCTTTTGCCCACTGACAAATTTCTCTTTCATCTTCCGGCTCTAAATCTATTTCTTTTCTGTTGTCTTTCCCCGTTCTTTTAAAAATAATTTCTTGGGCCTCTCTCATTTTTAAGCGAGGGATTTCCGAATTTATTTTTGGGATTTTGGCATCGAATAATTTTAGTTCTTTGGAATAGCTTTTCTCAATACCCAAAAGAATATTTCTTATTACGAGTTCGCACATATTCATAATTTCTTCCCAAGAGTCAATAAAACCCATCTCTGCGTCTAAGCTTATATATTCCGAGAGATGGCGGGTAGTTACGCTGGGTTCCGCTCTAAAGACATGCGTTACGGTAAAAACCCTTTCAAAAACCGGCACTAAAATTTGCTTATAAATTTGGGGGCTTTGAGTTAAATAAGCATCGTAATTATAATAATCAATACGAAAAACCTCTGCCCCGCCCTCTGCCGTAGCGGGAACAATTAATGGGGATTCAAATTCAGTGAATCCCATATTTTTTAGGTTTTCTCTAAAACTTCTTATCAGTTCCTCTTCAATTTTGAAAATCGCTTTTATTTTTTTGTTTCGCAGAGTTAGCGGCCTATAATCCAAAAGTACCGGCAGACTTACTTTTAAATTTTTTATATCAATATTCAGTGATTCTGCCGCGGCTAAAACTTTAATCTTATCAGCTTTTAATTCGATTTCGCCGGTTTCTAATTCTGAATTCACCATTCTAATCGGTCTTTTCTGAATCTCTCCTTCAACCTCTAAAACATATTCTTCTTTTATTCCTTCCGCCAAATCGGAGGTTGAAATTATTTGTAAAACGCCGGACTTATCGCGCAAGTCAAAAAACACTATTCCGCCGTGGTCTCTTCTTGTATTCACCCAGCCGCACACCTTCACTTTTTTGCCGCTATATTTTATTGTTTCTGCATTATAAATTCTTATCATACCGAGTCCCTCCTGTGTCGGGACGAGTCGAAGAATACATTCGTATTCTTCTCCACCCTTCATTGCGATTCGGGTAGCTGAAGATGAGGCGAAGTCCTCATCGCCTACCCGAGCGAAGCGAAGGGTGAAGATGAGTCCCGTAGAGCGGGGCTCATCGCCTACCCGAGCCGACAGGCGACGGGTGGAGAGAAGAACACGAATGTTCTTCGACTCGTCCCGACCACAGGAGGGACTCGGTGTCTAAAATGGCAGAATTTCCCGCCAATTGGGAAATGGAAGAGACGACCCCACGTTAACATTTTTAGAGATAGAGCAAATATAACTGTCAGAATCTGTCACCTGTAAAGATACTGCCTTTGAGCCA
>JAUSLA010000063.1 GCA_030646565.1 bacterium | reverse complement strand
TGGAAAAGAGATTTATCTCTTTGACTAGTCGCTTTTTTAAATAGTATTATATTTTATTTTCTTAATTCTGTAAGTCGTTTTAATTGGAGAAGAAACAATCACCTCGTCTCCGCTCTTGTGTCCCAGAAGAGCTCTCCCTACAGGAGACTCGTCGGAAATTCTTCCTATGGCCGGGTTAGCCTCTAATGTTCCTACGATTTCAAACTCATCTGATTGGCCCTCTACCTCAACCAAAACTTTAGCGCCCAAGTCTATGTTGCTTCTTTTCTCTTTTTCAGGAACGCCGATAATTTTGGCATTTTTTATAATATATCCTAATTCGGCTATTCTTGACTCTAAAAACTCCATATCCTCCTGGAAGGCAAGGTATTCGGGGTTCAAATCTTCTGAATGCCAAATCTTAGGAGATTCTCCTCCGGTTTTTGACAGCTTGATTTGTCTTAAGTCTTCGTATTCTTTCTTTAATTTTTCCAATCCTTTTCCAGTCAGATAAAATTTTTTTTCCTGAACCATAGATTTCAATGAGTTAAAAAATCCCCCTTTAGGGGGATGAGCCTTTAGAGAGAACACCCTCTATCCCCCTCAAACGCGATAACTAACCATTTTATAATTAATGGATTTAGTAAAGAGATATCTAAAGTTATTAATTTTCAGACTAAATTTAATTACCATTTCTTTATTTTCTTAAGTCTATTTCACTCCTAACTTTAGTTTATAAAGTTCAAGAGGTGTTGTCAAGTACCCGAGCGAAGCGAAGGGTCCTAGATGAGGGGAAGCGCCCCTCATCGCCCGCCAAGCTTCTGTCGCACAGAAGCGAAGGTCGAAAAGAGATTTATCTCTTTGAGCACCGAGGCTTTAGCCGAGGTTAAGAAGAGATTTATCTCTTTGAGCGCCGAACCGTTACGATATCGGCGGGTTCCACGTCTTAGGAATTATCGGCAACTCTCCCACGCTCACTTCGATATGTCTCACTCCCGGATCTTTTCTGACCTCCCTATCAATAAAATTTTCAATGCTTTCGAGATTTGGGACAACAATCCCTACCAACAAATTATATCTTCCCGAAGTTTTTACCAAATGGTAGGTTAGGGGAGACTTCTCGAATTTTTCAATCAATCTGGAAATCGTATCCTGGTCTGCCTCTATCTCGATATGAGCGCTGACCGAATAACATTTTTCTATTTCCAGCAATCCTTGAATCTTCAGGAAACCTGACCCGATCAGCCTCTCTACTCTATTTTTTACAGCTACCTGGCTGAATCTGGTCTTTTTGGCGATGTCAATAAACGATCTTCTGCCGTCTTCGGCCAACTCCTGAAGAATCTTTAGGTCAGTTCCGTCTAGCTTTTCTAAGCTCCATGGAGCGTAAGCTGAATAACTATAAACCGAAAAGTCGGCTAATCCCGCCCTGTCGCACAAGACGGCGAATTTTATATCTTTCATTTTTAATCTTTCTTTTCTCGCTCTCATCACCTCTATCGCTCTTTTGTATCCCTTACCGGTAACAATGTCGTTGTCCACCATTAAAATCTTCCTTCCCCTTACTTTTTCCTCTTCCAACCCCGCGCCATTGTCGTCCATGGTGGCAAAATCAATATTTTTATTCTGCTGAGACAGCCACTGATGAAGTCCTAATCCGTAAAAAAATCCATCATCTCCCAAGCCGATTATGCAACCCGGCTCCTTGCCAAAATATTTTTTGACATCTTTGCCAATCCCCTCTATTAACCTTTGGATCGGCTTAGCCTCTAAAAGAGTATTTTTCGTCATATTTTTTAACATATTCTTTTATTAGTTGGTCCCTAATTTGAGAATTACTGGAAGCGATTAATAAATCCACTTTGTCGTGCTGACGGCCCGGCAAAAATTCATAATCTCGGAACCGGCCGTCGGAATCAACGCTCACAACCTGGCAACCCGCAGCTTTAGCGATCGGAAACCCCGGATCAACTTCCGACCTCGGCTCGTTGAACATCACGTAGGCGTCAACCAATCCCGCCGCCAAAAAGGCGTAGATAAAAGAGCCTCCCTGGGGGTATAAAAGCGCTTTAGGATGCATGCTTTTGACTGTGTCTCCGAAAAATTCCAGAAATTTCGTAGAATAAATCGGCTTCATCATATAGCTTGCCAAAACAATGGGTCCGGTTAATTTATCCCTCTTTGAGGGAGAAATATCTTTTTTCTCGCCGGTTTTTTGGTCCAATAAATAAACCTGGCCGCCCTCCATTATGTAAAATTTTTCATTTAGAATATCGGCGATACCTGTGGCAATGGGCTTCCTCTCTTCGTCGTAGAAACTTAAAGCGGTGTACCAATTATGCTCAAACCCCTTTAGAAAAAGCGCCGAGCCGTCAAAGGGATCAATGGCGCCGTAAAAATCATTGCCGTTTTCAATGTCCCGTCCCTCGGGTTCGGAATAGATGGTGGCCTTAAGCTGGTTTTTTTTCAAAAGGCTTTCTAAGATATCTTCCCCCACTCTGTCAATGCCGATTTCCAAGTCTTCCGGCCGGTTGATGACCTCGCCTAAAATCTCGCGGCCCCGGCCTTGAGCCGCTCGCTTTTTAACTTCTTTCACCGTTTCCGTCAAGTATTCAATTAAAACCTCTTTAATTTTTTCCATAAATCAACCTCTGCAAACATAATCTAAATCTTAACCCTATTCATTCTCTTGTCAAGGCTTCTACGGGCTCAGCCTTGACCCTGAGCCCTATCGAAGGGCCAATACTTTGTCCATCGCTTTAATAAATTTCTCGGTATCCTTCAGGGTGCCGATGCTGACCCTCATTGCTTCTTTACCATCGTGGTCGGGTTTTGGCCTGACCAAAATGCCTTCCGATCTTATTTTCTCCGTTATCTCTTCCGGATTCTTCATTTTTAAAAGAAGATAATTCGCCCGACTTGGATAAAAGAAAACCCCTCTTTTTTCCAAAAATTCCTCTAATTTCGGCTTAGAAACCTCCATTACTTCTTTGACATAGCTTTCCATGTGGACAATATCTTCCAGGGCGGCTAAAATTGCCGTCTTGGCAAACATATTCACATCGTAAGGCCCGCGGATTTTTGATAATTCTTGGATATTATTTTCTTTCGAAACTACATAACCCGCCCGGCTTGCCACCAAACCAAAGGCTTTGGCGAAAGTTCTTACGACATAAAGATTGTCGTATTTTTCAATTAAATCTTTGGCAGTAATCCTTGAGAATTCAAAATAGGCTTCGTCGTGCAAAACCGCAATTTCTTTTTCTTTGGCTTTTTTCAAAATTTTTTCGACATCCTCAATCGGGATCATGCTGCCGAGAGGATTATTTGGATTGCAAAGAATAATCAATCTCACTCCGTCGGAGATTAAATTGAGCGTTTCGTCTAAAGGAAAGCTGCCATCTTCTTCATATTTCGGCTCCAAAATATTTGCTCCTTGGATACCAGACGATTGATAGTGCATGGCAAAACTGGGAAATGGAATAATCACCTTATCGCCTTCGTCCAAGTGTGCCCGGCAAATGATGTCTATGCCCTGATCTCCGCCGCTGGTAACCATCGCCTGTCCGGGCTTCACTCCTGCGTATTCGGCGATTTTTTCTTCCAAATTACCGTATTCCGGATAAACCTGCGTCCTCTCCGAGTCAATAAACTTTCTTAAGGCTTCTTTTACTTTCGGGCTGGCTGGGGTTGTCCTCTCATTAAAATCCAAAAGCAAGTAGTCTTTCGAAGATCGGCCCTCCAAAGGAGGCCTGTAATGGCTCATTTTTTGAATCCTCGGTTTGACTTTTGCCATTCTAGATTAATCCCTTAGTCGAAGGCAATTCTTTCAAAATTCTTTTGTCTTTTGAACAAGCCATTTTCATTGCCTTGCCGAAAGCCTTAAAAAGCGATTCGGCCTTATGATGTTCATTCTCGCCAGCCAATATCCTGATATGTAAAGTGGCTTCCAAATGCCTAACGAATCCCCAAAAGAATTCCTTGATCAAATCGGAATCCAAGTCTCCGATTTTTTGTTTTTTAAATTGGCAATCAAAATTAAGAAAAGCCCGTCCCGAGATATCAACCGATACCACGGCGAGCGCTTCATCTAGCGGGAAAACAAAATAACCCGTCCGGTTGATTCCCAATTTCGCGCCCAAAGCTGATTTAAAAGCCTCCCCAAGGCAAATCCCGATGTCTTCCACCAAATGATGCTGGTCAATTTCAATATCGCCCTTAGCCCTGATTTTTAAATCAAAAAGCCCGTGCTTGGAAAAGTTATTTAAAAGATGATCTAAAAACGGAATGGATGTCGAAGCATGTGCCTCTCCCTTGCCATCAATATCCAACTCAATTTTTATATCAGTTTCTTTAGTTTTTCTGCTAAAGATGGCTTTTCTCTGCATATGCTTTATTATATGTTTTAAAGTTATTAAAATAAAGTGCCTAGCAGTTTTGCCAGGCATTTACTCCTCTATCACTCTCACTCTCTCGAGGGGACTCTCCGGCCAAACTCTTGGCGAGAACATTGCCGCGTAAAGGACGTGTTTACCGCAATGACAACTCTTTTCAATATAGCTCACGCCGGGATCAATCACGGGAAATCCTCTTGCCCATTCCGCAGGAAAACACGACGGGAACCTCCCGCTACTCCTTTCGCTGGTCTCGGCTCCTATCTCGTCGTCGTTGACAGGCCGGCCCTCCCTCTCGAAGTCATAAACAACCTTGGTCTTCTCCTCTGTAACCATGTCTCTCCTTTCACCCTAATAAATTTTTGAATGAGCTACATATTTTTTAAGTAGCAATCATAGTATAAATTAATTATGTTTTATGTCAAGAACGGGTGGTAGGAACTATTGAATCACTTTATTTAACGGGAATTCAATTATCCCCGTACATCCAGCTTTTTTTAATCTTGGAATTAATTCTCTAATCTTTTCTTTTTTAGACACAATAAAAAAATCGTACAAATTCGTTCCGGTTATTTTGGTTATGGTCGGCCTAACCATGGCCGGCAAAATTTTCAATACTTCTTTAAAGTTCTTACGCGGAACGTGCATAAAGACGCCGACCATTTCTTCGGCCGCCAACGCTCCCTTCAAAAGCATGACTAAATTTTTGATCTTCTCTCTTTTCCATCGATTCCGCCAAGCTTTTTGATTGGCGATAAATTGCGCCGAACTCTCCATCAAAGTATCGATAATTTTAAGATTATGAGCTCTTAAAGTAGTTCCGGTGTCAGTGAGCTCAACTATGGCGTCGGCCAGATGAGGCGGCTTTATTTCTGTCGCTCCCCAAGAGAATTCAACTCTCGCCGCAACCTTATTCTTCCGTAAATAATCTTTTGTGATTTCAACAAATTCCGTAGCGACGGTTTTCCCCGCCAGGTCCTTAACCGATTTGATATTTGAGTTCTCCGGAACAGCCAAAACCAATTTAGTTTTTCCCAATTTCCCTTTTGTATATCCTAAATCAACGACCTCGACGACACTAGCCTTACTTTCCAAAATTAAATCCTGGCCCGTTATCCCGGCATCAATCACGCCGCTTTCAACATAACGAGGAATTTCTTGAGCCCTGATCAAAACACACGCGATCTCGGGATCGTCTATCTTTGGATAATACGATCTTCCGTCAACCCTAACGTCAAAACCGGCAGTCTTGAATAGCTCAACAGTTCTTTCTTCCAAAGAGCCCTTCGGCAACCCCAATTTTAATTTATTTTCATTTTCCATACGAGTTTTTGCTTTACGAGGCGAAGAGATAAATCTCTTCTTAACCTTCGCTTCGCTCGGTAAACGAAGTATCATAGATGAGGGGTTCGCCCCTCATCGTTTACTATACGAGTTTTCGGTAAAAACAAGTTCGCTGGCCAGTATGGCAAACACTGCCCAGCTGCTTAACTTTTATCAAAAGAGTGTCGTTATCGCAATCCAGCCAAATCTCCCTTACTGATTGGAAATTACCTGAAGTTTCGCCCTTTGTCCAGAGCCTTTCCCTGGTTCTAGAATAATAGGTTACCTTACCCTCTTTTAAGGTTTTCTTCAAAGCCAGTCTATTCATAAATCCCAGCATTAAAATTTTTCCAGTTTTATAATCCTGAATAACCGCCGGGATCAAACCGTTTAATTTTTTCCAATTTAGTCTTAATAATTTTTTAACTCCAAAATTTC
>JAUSLA010000055.1 GCA_030646565.1 bacterium | reverse complement strand
GGCTATTTTCTCAAGGGAAAGCCCTTTTTTAGCCCGCAGTTTCTTTAAGTTTTCAGCAATTTTTTTATTTGACATATCTTTTATAATTGTATAACATTATAGTATATAGAATATAATATAAAGGTTTCTTTCTTGATACTATAATGATAACGAATTTAAACAATTTTGTAAATGAATCTTCGGGGAGTTCCTTAAACTTTTCCGCGCACGGCGGGTGGGGCAAGGAAAAGAATCTGTCCGCCGAAAAATCCGTCCGTCCGAGAGTTTTGGGGGCGAAGCCCAAGCAGGCGGGCAAAAAGGATGGGGGTTGGGGGTAAGGAATTTTTGCCCGCCTGCTTCCGTTCCCGTTCCGTTTGAGAAAAGGAAAAGCGGAAGGGGGGTTTGGGGGGAATTCCGCTTTTCCTTTACGAAATCAAATTGAGGCCAGTCCCGCCACCTGCCTGAATACTTGGAGGGCAGGACACCACAGAAAAATACTCTTTTCATTAGGAGAAAAAGAAATCCTGCCCGCGCAAAATGAAAAGAGTAAAGAGTATTTTTCTGTGGTGTGGCGAGCGGAGCGAGCGGTGGCGGGGCTGGCTTCCTTGATCTGGTTTCGTTCAGCAGTTTTTGATAAAATGAGTTCGAGCCAAACTGTAAAGACGCATCGTAATAAATAAAATTCTCCGCAAAACACGGAGAATTTTATTTATTACGATGTATTTGTTTGAAAATAAAGCGTACCAGAAAGGAAATTGTAAGTTTTGAGGTTCGCCTCGCGGAGGTTATCCCGCTCATTGCGGGACTCGGCAACTAATTGGTATTCAATTTTGGGGTAAAAACCGTACGATTTGGCCACCGCCGAAGGCAACATTGGACCTGCTGATTAAGCTGATTAATTTGACTTTTCCTGATTTTGGCCGTATTCTTGAATTAGTCTGAACGCACCGCCTGCGGCGGCTCGTATTGAGCGAAGTCGAAGTGAGCCGTACGAATCAAAACACGTGCCCCGTAGTGAAGCATAAGCTTCTATTATTGGGGTCGGCTCTAACCATGTTTTTCCGCCAAAGGCGGATCAGCCTATGGCTGAAATTTTAAAGGAAGAAAAATTTTTAATTATTTTTGAATATGAAATCATTTGAAGCTGGGTCTAGCCCAGAACAAATTAAGCCAGAGGGAGAAAAAAGACCAGAACTTCTCGGTGGGCAAGAAGTATTTGAGGTTCGCGAAGTAGCGCAGGGGCCGGAACTAAAACCGGATAAAGCTTTTGCCCAAGAACGCGGTGTTTTAGAAAGATTTAATGGCAGGGCAAAGGAGGTAGCCCGAGTCTTACTTTTGGCTACGGCTCTCGCTACGGGGGCTGGTGCTATTGAACAAGCTTTTGCGCAAGAAAGACCGACGGCTGAAGATGTGGAAAAAAAGAAAAGTCCGCAAGAGCGAGCAATCGATATTTTGAATATCTTATACAATCTTCCGGATAACCCAATAGCCTTAAATGAAGCACACAACAACGCAATGAAATCGCAGGTTGCACGACAGTTGATTTTTCAGTTTGCGCTAGAAAAAAAGCTCGGCTTTCCTGAAACCGGAAGAACAACCGGCCGTGTTACTGTTACACGGGACGATACCCGCAGTGTGCTTAAGGATCTTGGGGCCGCTGGTGAGGTCTTTGCTGACATACAGTTTGGAAATAAAGACGGAAAAACGAGTTCGGAAGAAATGGAGAAATTTAAAGAAGCAGTAAAGTCAAATCCTGGACTTCGCGGATTACAGGAAATGCTTCGGGAGTTTCTTTCTTAATAGCCATGGAAACTAATCTACAAAAAATTCAAAAGATAGTTGATGCTTCAGAACTTTTAAGAGAAGAAAAAGATGACTTTGTAACACTCCTTACTTTGGCTACCGATACGGAACTTGGTCCCATGGCGCAACTGCTCTCAGAAGACAAAAGCCAGACCTCAAAAATCTATCAGAATATTAAAGCCAAAAGTACGGCATTGGCTACGGGAGATTCGGTATTATGGCAAAAAATTATTCAGGAAGAAGAAGCACAACTCAAAGAGCTGGAAAGATAAGAATTTGCCGCCAAATAAAAACTAAGTAGTAGAACGCTCCGCGTTCACTATGGGGCATGCTTGAAATTGTTAGCGGTGCGGCTCACTTCGGCTTTGTTCAGCACAAGTCGCCGTCTTTTTGAATTTTTGCTAAAAAAACTTCTATCTCTGACTTTATATAAAAACAAAAAGCGTGGTGCCCCGTTATGATCTTTGCTTTGTTTGAAATTATAATTATCTTTAAGCTATCCAATCATGAGCATGAAGCGTCTTTATAAAAGCAAAAGCAATAAAGTTTTTTCCGGAGTCATTGGAGGAGTCGGGGAATATTTTGAAATTGACCCGGTCCTTTTGCGGCTCTTCTGGCTTGTTATAGTTATCGCCACAGGAATAATTCCTGGCGTTTTAGTTTATCTTGTTTCAATTTTTATCGTTCCGTTGCATAATGAAAAATAATTATGCTTTTGGGGCACTTAGCTCAGTGGTAGAGCGACTGTTTTACACACAGTAGGCCGAGGGTTCGATCCCCCCAGTGCCCATTATGGAAAAAGAGCGGCCTCTCAATATTGTTGTCGGATCCCCTATAAAAGACGGAAGGTGTATTCTTATACGCCGTGTTAAAGAACCTTATAAAAATTATTGGTCAATTCCGGGAGGTAAGTTGGAGTATGGTGAAAATATCGCGGAGGCGGTTGAGCGTGAGCTTTTGGAAGAGACCGGCATTATCACAAAATTTTCCAGCCTTAAGGGTATCGTGTCGGAAATACTTCGCGATCACAGCACCAACAAGGTGAAGGCGCATTTTTTAATTTGGGTGTGCGGACTTAATTATATTGATGGAGAAGCGACAGAAAAAAACGAGGGGAAGGTTCGCTGGTTCAGCCAGGAAGAGTTAGACAGGGAGAAGGCCGCGATTATTCCGAGCGATTACTTAATGGTGAAACGGTTTTTGCTTGGTGACACGGCAGTTGCGAATTTTCATACTATTCATATGAAGACGACTGACGGCGGATACGAAATAGAGCATACAGATTTGTAAACTCTTGAAAGAGCGGCGATTTTGATATAATCTAATTATGATTTAAATTTTGCCGGGCTAGCTCAGCGGTAGAGCGCTGCCCTGAAGAGGCAGGCGTGCCCAGTTCGACTCTGGGGCCCGGCATAGTTATCCACAATTAAATAAGTGAACCCCCATGCTATACTTGTACTATATAACATTAGATATACAAGGAGTATGAGAAAAGACAGAGAAAGGGTCGTGCAGTTAAGAAGGCTTGGTAAAAGTTACAGTGAAATTCGGCAAGAGGTCCGGATTCCAAAAAGCACACTATCCGAATGGTTAAGCCAGAATGGGTGGTCCAAGAGAATAAAGAAAATTCTAACTGACAAGGCAAAGGAGAAAAGTGCTGTTCACTTGCGGAAATTAGATAAAATCAGGGGGGTGCATCTGGCTCGTATATACGAGGAAGCCCGTAATGAGGCACGAGGTGAGTTCGAGCAGTTTAAATTCCATCCCCTATTTATCGCAGGTATTTCTATATATTGGGGAGAAGGGGACAAGATATCGGGCAACTTTGTAAGAATTTCAAATGTAGATCCGTTAATGATTCGGCTATTTGTAAAATTTCTTTTAGAAGTATGTAATGCGCCGAGAGAAAGAATAAGGAGCTGGGTATTAATTTATCCAGATTTGGATGATAAAAAATGCTTGGATTTCTGGATTAAGAGTTCCGGGCTGAGGAGGACCAATTTTACAAAGTGTGTAAGAATTATGGGGAAACATAAGACTAATAAAGTTCGTTTCGGAGTGTGTAACATAGGAATATCTAGCAAGTATCTTAAGCAAAAATTTTCCGTATGGTTGGAGTTGTTGCCCAAGAGTTTATTGCTTAGCTAGTTTTTGCGGGTATGGTTTAGTGGCAGAACAGCTGGTTGCCAATCAGCTGGCGGCGGTTCGATTCCGCCTACCCGCACCAGAATTAAACTAAGGTCATTTTTAGAAATTTTTTCTTTGGCGGTAGCCAAAGAAAGCCAATGGTTTTGGGCAATTCCGAACGCTCCGCGTTTTTTTAAGGTGAGGTTCGAGCCGAAGATTTTTTGGAGGGAGATTTTTTTGGAGGGGAGGTCGTCTGTTT
>JAUSLA010000035.1 GCA_030646565.1 bacterium | reverse complement strand
CGGCAAAGAATGGCTGGTCTCCAAAGACAGCTGGGTTGAAGTTGCAGTTGGCGTATAAACGCTTTTTGCTTCCCTTATTTCATAAGCCATTAATTCCATTGCCCTGTTGGCATTATCTGAAACCTCTCGCATCGCTTTGATTTTAGTGTTTGATTTTACGGCCCAGCTTAGAAAAGCTAAAACAGCGGAAATAATTATTGCCAGAACAGCAATGTAAACTAAAATTTCCATTAAAGTAAATCCTAAGGTCTGATGTTTTTTACCTCTAGTCATAAACCGAGCTTTCGCATAGCGAAAGCGAAGGTGAAGGGAAGATGAAGCAACAGCTTCATCGACCCGCCTACTGCCGCCAGTTTGTAAAATAAGTTATTAATTCCACAGAATGGGTTCTCCCTTTTTCCTGCCAAGAAACAATAACAACCGCCTTCTTTGTATTTAAATCTTCTACTCCAGAAGAAGCGATATTGTCATTGCTGTCCCTGAAAACTTTTTCAAAAACCGCTTTACGGGTAAAAATTCCGATGTTTTCTGAACCTAAAGTCAAGATCCATTTTATGGGCGTTCCGGCTGTTTTTTGAGGATAATATGCTGTATCAACAGTTAAAATTCCCAGGCCATCGCTCTGCCAAACGGTTTCGTCTCTAAAGTTGCGGACTGCCTCCATAGTGTCTTGGGCTAAAAAATCTGCCTCTAATCTTTGCTTTAAAATGCCGGAAGCTGATAAAGAAAAGCTTATCATCCCCAAAAGACTTACAAAAGAAACTGCTAAAATAGCAATCACCACTAAAATTTCAATAATTGAAATTCCTTCCGTTAAAGTTCTATTTTTTTTCATTGCCACTGAAAATTTGTAACATAAAGAGAAGTGCTGGTGGTTGTCAAACCGTCGGCCGAATATTCTAAAAGAGTACCTGGGTCAGGATCCGGCGCATCATCTATGTCAATTTTTAGGGGTTTTGTGTTGTATCTTCTGTCCCGATGAATGGAAAATTGAGTATCTGGGCCATTTAATCTGTGAGTATGAATTTTAATTTTCTGAATACTGCCCGCAACATCCACTTCGCCTTCCCAAAAAATCTGATTGCCCGCCATATTATCTGCGATGATAATGGTCTTCGTTGTGCCACTCTCAAAAGTCAAAACTATTTTTTCGGTGAGAACAGAAATAATCCTGCCATAATCAATGTGAATATGCCGAGAATCCTTTATGCGATTTTCGTCCGAGGCCAAAACAGAAGCTACCAATCCTATCTGGCCGGATTTTTCAACATAAATGCTTTTTGTTTTTGAAAGATTATCCTTAAGTCGTAAATAAACTTTGCCAGACTGGATTGTTTTGCCGGTAATTTTTTCAAAAACCGCTTCGTCAAAATCTAATTGGTAGATTTCAACAGACTCTGGCAAGCTGTAAATCACATCTGCCAAAATGGTTCTTGTTCCATAACTTGCTCCTTTAAACAAAATGTATTGCTGAGGCAGAGTGGTGGTTGAAAAATAGACGCCGTATTGAGAAGCGCCTTCTGAAGCCAGGGCATTGCTTTGAGCCAAGCGCAAAGCATTAATAATTTCCTCGACTGAATTATTTAAATCCGATTCTTTATAAAAAACTTTGAAAGCCGGGACAGAAATAGCCAGCAAAATAACCAAAACCCCGACCACCACCAAGACTTCAATTAAAGTGAAGGAGTTTTTCATTGTATGCCTCCCAGCATTGAATACATCGGCTGGATCATTGAAATCGCAAAAAAACCAACAGCCCCCCCGATAAAAAGCATCAAAACAGGCTCAATGATAGCGGTTAAATTTTTAGTTTCGTTCCCAACCTCCTCTTCAAAAAAATCAGCTAATTTCTGCAAGATGCCGGATGTCTCTCCTGTCTCCTCTCCGACCTTGAGCATTTGCAAGATAATGACACCATAAACATCTTGATAAGGCTCTAGGGCTTCGGAAAGCTTGGATCCTGTCCCTACTTTTTCCGCTGCTTTCTGCAAAGCGTTTTTGAAATAGATATTTCCTAAAGTGTTGGCAGTAATCTCCAAAGACCTTACAATCGGGACGCCGGCAGATATTAACGAACTCAAGTTCCGCAGCATATAAGCTGAATTGCTTTTTTTAATCAAAGAAGAAACAATGGGAATTTTGAGAAAAAGCGCGTTAATAATTTTTTTTCCGGCTTTAGTTTGCAAAATGCGCCAGCATAAAACCGCAAAAATAATAATTATGAAGGGAAAAAGATACCATCTTTTAACCAAAAAATCGGCCAGACCTATAACTAATTTTGTGGTAAGGGGCAGTTCAATATTAAGCTCGGCAAAGGTCTTGGCCAGCTGGGGAACAACAAGAATCAGCATCATAACGCCAATGCCAATCATAGCTAAAATAATTACGACGGGATACATTAACGCTCCTTTTATTTTTGACTGAAGATCATGTTCTCTTTCCATCTGCCTTGTAAGAGTTTTCAAAACCTCGTCTAAAGTTCCCGATTCTTCCCCAATTTTTAACATACTTTGGAATAATTCAGAAAAAATATTTGGGTGGCTTTTCAGCGCCTCGGAAAAATTTTCTCCTTTGATTATTTTTTCTTTTATTTCAAAAAGCGCTTTCTTAAATTTTTTATTTTTTGCTTGCAAATAAAGAATCTCTAAGGCGCGGGGCAATGAAAGACCGGAAGAAACCATCACCTGAAGATTTCTTGTAAAGAACATTTTTTCAGTTAAAGAAACTCCTCCCAAAAAAGGAAGCTGGAATTTTAACCCTTTTTTATTTATTTTTTCCGCAAGTTTAGCCTTAATTAAAAGCAGGCCTTCTTTACGAAGAATTCGGGCTAACTGATATTCGTCTTTTGCCTCTAAAATTCCGGATTTTTCTTCTCCTGTTTGCGATTTAGCGATGTAAGAATATTTTGCCATAGTAGTAATACAAAATTAGTTATTGCAAATATCTGAGGCCGGTTTTCCGAGGTGGACATATCGCAGACCGATTCCCGCGAAGCGGGATGAGGTGAAGACGAGGACGTAGTCCTCGTCGCCACCCTTCGCTATGGCTCGGGGGCGGGACGAGATAGAGCAGCGGCCGAAAATAAACTTTATCTTGCCACTTCTGCCGACTGCGTGTCAACCGAGGGAAACCGACCGAAGATATTTATAATATCCCCGACCACATTCCGATGCGGGATGTCACTCCACAATGACGCGTAGAACTTCTTCAATGCTTGTTATGCCTTGGGCAGCTTTAATAAAGCCGTCTTCAACCATTGTTACCATTCCTTCTTTTTTGGCCTGTGTTTGGATTTGGTCAGAGGTCGCTTGTTTAATAATCAGCTCCTTTATTGTCTCGGTTACGGGCAAGACTTCATAAATCCCAAGCCGGCCCTTGTATCCTTCGGGGCTTTCTTTGGAGGACTTGGGCCGATAAAATGTAATGTCTTTTAAAGTGTCTTTTGGCTTTGCCAATTTTTCTTCTTTAAGAATTTTTAAGACCTTTTCCAAGTCGCAATATTTCCCTATATCTTTTATTTCGGCTTCTTTAAGCTGGTATTTTTCTTTTTCGCCGGTCAATTTTCTAACCAGCCGCTGGGCTAAAATAATGCTTAGGGTTGAAGAAATCAGAAACGGCTCAACTTTCATATCAATCAGGCGGGGGATGGCGCCGGCGGCCGAGGTTGTGTGCAGGGTTGATAAAACCAAGTGGCCCGTCAAAGCGGCGTTAATGGCTAATCCGGCGGTCTCATTATCTCTGATTTCTCCAACCATAATAATATCCGGGTCCTGCCTCACCAAAGAACGAAGACCGGAAGCAAATGTCAGTCCAATTTTCGGGCTTACCTGCGTCTGGTTTACCCTAGGCATTCTGTATTCAATCGGGTCCTCAACCGTTGAAATATTCTTTCCGGGCACATTCAAAATTTCCATCATTGCGTATAAAGTAGTGGTTTTTCCGCAGCCGGTAGGCCCTGTTATCAAAATCATACCAACCGGCTTTCTCAAATTATCCTGAATATCTTCCAAGGCCTTGCCCCTGATGCCCAACTGTTCTAAGGTAAAGGCCTTTGATGTTTCGGATAATAATCGCATTACAATCTTTTCTCCATCATACACCGGCAAAACCGAAACCCTGATTGAATATTTGTAATCCTCGCTTTCAATCCTAAATCTGCCGTCTTGGGGAAGCCGGTGCTCGTCAAGTTTCAAATTGGATAAAACTTTAATTCTGGCGACAATGCCAGAAGCAGCCTGTTTGGGAAGAACCATAGCGTCTCTTAAAATGCCATCTATCCTATATCGCACCACCACTTCTTTTTCTAAGGGCTCTATGTGAATATCCGAAGATCTCTCTAAAATAGCGTGCTTCAAAAGCGTGTCAACAATTCTCACCACCGGCAAGTCCTCCGCTATTTTCTGAAGATTTTCTTTTTGAACTATCTCCGCCCCCTCTCTTACTGTTTTAATGCCACCCGCTTCTTTTTTAATTATATCTCCAAATTCTGCCTCCAGAGTCTTTTGATACTGCAAAAGAGTATTTTTGATGCTTCTCGGCGTAGTCAATCTTGGCAGAATCCTTAGATCGGATGTTTTTTTAATAAATTCAACTGTTCTCAAATCCTCCGGGTCAAGCATTGCCACCTCCAAATCCTGTCCTTTCTTTCTGAAAGCAACAATATTATGGGAACGGGCAATAGGTTCAGGAATAATTCTTAAGACATCCGGCTCAATTTTCTCTTTTTCTAAATTAACAAAAGGGATTCCCAAAATGTACGCTTCCATTTTAATCATGTCTTCCTGTGAAATGAATCCTTCGGAAATTAAAACATCGCCGATTTTTTGGCCGGTTTTCTCGGCGATTTTTTTCGCCTTTTCAAATTGGGCGGCAGTTATTAATTTTGCGTCCAAGAGAAAAATTTTTAATTGTTGCGGCTCAACCTTCATAAATCATCTAAACATATTAACATATTAACATCTAAACATTGTTAAAATGTTAAAATGCTTAAATGTTAAAATGAATTATTCACCGAGAACTTTTTTAATCTTTTCCAATACCTCTTCTAAAGAATAATTGGCTTTAACCAGATAAGTGGTTGCTCCCAACTCAAGAGCTTTGTCAACGCTTTCCATAGCTTCAAGGTTAGTCATAACAATTACGGGAATATCGCTTGTTTTCGTATTCTCTTTTAGCTCTTTCAAAACTTCAAACCCGTTTTTTTTGGGCAAAATTAAATCAAGCAAAATTAAATCCGGGTTTTTTGTTTTAGCTAATTTAAATCCAATTTCTCCGTCTAAGGCAGAAATCATTTCATAACCCTCTCGGGCAAGAAACTCGCCCAAGGTTTTTTGAAGAGCTGCTTCGTCTTCAATGAATAATATTGTCTTCATGATTTTCCCTACGAATTACGAATTTATTACGAATAGGCAAAGAGAACTTCGCTCTCTTCTTCACCTTCGGTATCCGAATACGTTTTCGTATATTCGTACCTTTTCGTAATTTTGTAGGGTCATTGTATTGGCAAACTAAACCAGAAAGTCGACCCTTGGCCTTCCTGGCTTTTAAAACCTATTTTTCCTCCCGACTTCTCAATTATTGATTTAACAATATACAAGCCCAAGCCAGATCCCTCGGTTTTGTGCTTTAACGCGTTGCCGGAACGGAAGAATTTTTGGAAAATATGTTTTTGGTCTTCCTTGGGAATCCCCACTCCGTTGTCCCGTATCTCGAAAAACAAAGTTTTGTTCTTTTCTTCCAATTTAATTTCTATGCCTCCCTTTTCCTTAGAATAGCGGATGGCGTTATCCAAAAGATTGTCTATGGCTAATTTCAACTGAAAAGGATCGGCATTAACTTGAAGCAGTTCTTTATTTTTTTTAAATTCTATTTTGAGGTTGGAGGCTTGAGTAAAAAGCTCTGCTTCTTTTATCGCTTTTTCAATTAAATCATCTAAAGAAATTTTTTCCTTTTTTGGAAGAAATTCGCCCTGCTCAATTCTGGAGACGATTAACAGGTCGGAAATCAATTCTTCCATTTTTTCTGTATTTTCTTTTAAAATTTGAAGGTATTCTTGCTGTTTTTCCGCCGTCTTTTCAATCTTGCCGGAAATGAGAAATTCAATTACCCATTTAAGATTGGAAACGGGCGAACGAAGCTGGTGGGAAACGATATTAACAAACTCTGTTTTCATCTTACTCACCTCGGCCAGCTTTTCAAAACTCCGGATAATAATACTTGCCATTATAAATAAGATTGCGGCCACAAAAAGAACAATTAAAACGATTATTTGCGGGTCTTCAATATATCTTTCTCCCACAATATAGGCAACCAAAATAGAAACAATGATAGTCGCTCCCATTATTAGAAAAAGAAATTGGGGGCACTGCCAAAGCGGCAAGCCATATTTCTTACATTGACCCGGAATATTGAATTGAGAAATAGTTTCTTTTACTTCCATTAAATAAATTTTACCACATTTGAAAAAAAGTTGAAAATATGATAACTTCAAAAAAGCGGGGTGTGGTGTAATGGTAGCATAAACGCTTTGGGAGCGTTTGACCCGAGTTCGAATCTCGGCACCCCGATTGCGGGTGTAGCACAATGGTAGTGCTTCTGGTTTCCAACCAGACTATGTGGGTTCGATTCCCATCACCCGCTCAAAGAAATAAATTTCTTTTCGCCTTTCACCTCTGTGTGGACAGAGGTTCGGAGTTTGAATCGCAATGAAAGCAAAGATGAAGCGAAGCTTCATCTTTGCTCTATAAACAAAAACGGGCAATCGCTGCCCGTTTTTGTTCAACATTTTGTTCAACATTTCACGTTGAACAATTTAGATTATAATGATTGTATATAATTTTCCAGAATTCTTTCGGCATTTTCTAAAGATTTTTCATCCAGCTTCTCAATGGTATCTTTGTTGGTATGCATCACATTTAATATGTGCCAAATATTGTCAGAACTTAAGTGCGCTGCCGGTATTCCAAGAAGAAGAAACGAAGAAGCGTCGCTTGTGGTTACCACATTATTATTCGTTTTAATTCCGTATTTTTTAAAATCTATAATTGAGTTATCAATGTTCCAATATTTGGCATTTATGACAGGCGGGAAATTGATTAATATTTCTGCCACAAAAGGTATATTAAATTTAAGACCATTTTTTACTCCCGGAGTCATTGCCATTAAATTCCCCCTTCCTATCATATCCAAAACTATTGCTCTTTTAATTTTATAATTATTTGCCTTCGCCCAGTATACAAAATATTGCGAACCTAAAATTCCTTTTTCCTCCAGCCCGGTAAAAAGAAATCCAACATTTTCAGGCAATAATTTCTTGTCGCCCAGATCAGAGATTAAATTTAACAATACAACAACAGATGCCGCATTGTCCAATGCCCCTTGATAATCTTCTTTTTCCGTATATTTATCATAGTGGGCAACTATCAATGTGTACGAATCTTTATTGGAAATATTTGAAACTAATATATTATCTTCTCCGCCCGGATTTGGTATTAACTTATAATCTATGTTTTTTGAATTAAGATATTTTCTTATATACTCCATTCTTTCAATTGAAAATATTTTAACTAAATCATATATGGCTCCGTACTTCCCGTTTGGATTTATCGGATTATTGCTTATTTCGGAGTAGGTTAAACCATTATATAAAAATTTTATCCCTTCCAGAAAAGAAGAAAAATTTATCGCAACAAGAAATATCGCCAATAAAGAAACAAGTATAAAAACTAAAAATATTTTTCGCTTTTTATGCAAGGGATTAAAAATAATTTAAAATCTCTGGAACATCGCAAACACATATATTTTATTTACTCTAAAATAATTTTTATTGACAAATGTTTTTGACCTTTATTTCCACACGATTGCTCGATCGAGCAATCGTGTGATGCCTACTTTGTGTATTCTGTCACTCTTAATTCTCTAATAACGTTTATTTAAAAACGTGAACAACCGAACCTACTTAGAAAAAATAAATGATTTCTGCATAATGATTAGTTCTTACTTTTTTTATCATGTCAAAAACTATTTTTAATTTATATGAGTTTCTTCATAATGCTTCGCTGACTACTTAAAATCTTTAAATATTTGAAATGAGGGTTTTTCCCGATAATTTCTAGCTCTGCTTTCTAGCAAACCAGCGTATAAATTAGGATCATCGCCTGCTCCCTCATCGTACAGCATATAATAAAAAACTTTCTCTATGAAATCGTACTTTTTTAAGGTTATTAACGCCTCTTGCAACTTTTGAGATTGCTGCGGATAAGTTAAACAAGTCTCACAGGTCGTATACTCTATTTCAGTTACCCAAATTGGTTTATCGTCTCCATTTTTCAGCATGATTTGGTGTAGCCTTTCCAAAGAGCTAAATTGATCAACTAGGTGAACAGAAAGAATATCAAAATAATTTTTAGCTCCTGCCTGATACATCTGCTCCAAAAATTCTTCAGCCGAGATATCGCTTTGAATGTAGCTACCGCACCAGGCATTGATTTTAAGTTGTTGGGTCTGGGTAATGCCCAGAGCTCCGGCAACAACAAGAGCATTAGGATTGGCTGTTTTTACATTTTTATACGCTACTTTCAAGAGGTTTGTATATTTTTGGGAGTTAGGCAGGGGTGGGTTAAAGGCATAAAGGTTGGGTTCATTCCAAATCTCCCAGGCATTAACTTTTTTATATCTATCTACTGTTTGATAGACATAATCTCCAAAGCCGTTTGGGTTGTCAGGCATATACCACCAAGATAGCGGATCGCCGCATCTCCAATCTTTGTCAGTTCTGCCGTTATACCAAGAAGGGATAGTCCCTAAGATTCCCAGAATTTTGAAACCAGATGTTTCTGCGACAAACTTGTCTGGTATCTCCCAATGATATTGGTTTTTACCCCCGTCTATGTTTATCCAGCTGAAAACATCATCCCTGATCCAGTGTGTGCCAGCCTCTTGCGCCTTTTTTAAAACATAATCGGTGTCAACCCCTTCTCTTGATAGATGGGTATTTACCCCTTTATAGTTATCGGGAGCAGCTGGGATGATGGGGCGTTCTGTTTTTCTAAATATAAAAATAATGCCGAGAATAAAAAGAAGAGAAAAAACAACTATAACTATTTTTTTCATCTGGTTTAATCTTAGAAGAAAAAGGGAAGACTGGGAAGAAGAAAGATACAGCCACTATTATTTTTCTTAAGCTCGATACACCTCCATCAACTTATAAAAATGTGGGAGGAATTTTGAGAAAAGTGGTTCAAAATAATCTGCGCTTCCAGCTCCAAAAATAGTCCCGCTGAAATCGGGATTATTTTTGATTTTAGTTTATAGTTTAAGATTTTAATTTACTTTGCGTATTCGGTCACCCTTAACTCTCTGATAACATTGACTTTGATTTCGCCGGGATACCTTAGTTCTTCCTGTATTCTTTTGGCTATGGCTTTGGCTAAATTCTTGGCTGCCAAATCATCAATCTCTCCGGGCTTTACAAAGACCCTTATTTCCCTGCCCGCCTGCAAGGCCCATGCCTTTTCAACGCCGGCAAAAGACTTGGCGACATTTTCCAGCTCTCCTAATCTTTTGAGATAATTTTCAACCGTATCTTTTCTTGCTCCGGGCCTTGCCCCTGAAATCTGGTCGGCTGTCTGAACTAAAACCGCCTCCAAGGTTTCTGCGGGATATTCCTCGTGATGGGATTTCATCGCCAGTATCACTTCTTTTTCAACTCCGAATCTCTCCAAAATTTTAATTCCAATGTCGGTGTGGGAACCTTCTACTTGATGGTCAACTGATTTTCCGATGTCATGCAAAAGCCCTGCTTTTTTTGCCACCTGCGCGTTTGCTCCGACTTCTGCAGCTAAAGCGCTGGCTAAATGAGCCACTTCTATTGAATGCAAAAGGACATTCTGGCCGTAACTTGTCCTGAATCTCAATCTGCCTAAAAGCTGAATCACCTTTGGATCAAGGCCGACAATCCCCGCGTCAAAAACCGCTGTTTCCCCGGCTTCTTTTATTTGAGAATTTATTTCTTTTGCGGCTGCTTCAACCTGTTCCTCAATCCGGGCTGGCTGGATTCTGCCGTCTTTGATTAATTTTTCCAAAGCAAATTTAGCAATCTGTCTTCGGACCGGATCGAATCCCGAAATCACCACGGCTTCGGGCGTTTCATCAACTATGATTTCTGTGCCGGTTAATTTCTCTAAAGTCCTGATATTTCTTCCCTCTTTGCCGATGATTCTTCCTTTTATTTCTTCCGAAGGCAAGCTTACCGTAGTGGTGGTTATTTCTTGCGCTTGGCTTAATCCAAATCTTTGGATAGCCATGGCCAGCAATTCTTTTGCTTTTTTCTCATATTTTTCCCAGCCCTCTTTTTCCAATTTTCTCATTCTCTCCAAAATATCCTGCTGATATTCTTTTTCCACATTCTGGAGTAATTCTTTTTTCGCCTCTTCGCGGGAAAGATTGGATACCCTCTCTAAGCTGTCAATGGCCTCTTGCCTCATTGTTTCCAAATTTTCCTTAATACTTTTGAGTTTTGCCACTTTTTCCTGAAATTCTTGCTGTTTTTCCTCAAACCCGGAAATTTTTTGTTCTAAAATATTTTCCCGCTTCAAAACCAGCCTCTCTGTTTGGAAAAGCTCCGTTCTTCTGCCGTCAAATTCTTTTTGGGCGACAGCTAGAGTGTTTTTGGCTTTTTGTTTTGCTTCAGATAAAATTTGCTCTGCAATCTCTTTGGTTTTAGCAATTCTGCTCTGAAGCTTTAACTCTATTGTGTCCGCTTGTTTTTTTGCAATGGACTGCCGGGCATAATAGCCGAAAACAGATCCCAAAGAAAAAAGAAATACGCCTATTACTAAAAAGATAAGTTGATTCATGATTTTTAACGGCGCCGCAACGAAAAGCCATCTCAACGCCGCTGGTATTTTCTAAATTAAAATTTAAGATCTGCAACATTTTTATTGCCTTGCTTTGATAACTTCGTCAACTATTCCGTATTCTTTTGCCTCTTCTGCGGAAAGATAAAAATCCCTGTCAGTGTCTTTTTCCACTTTTTCCAGGGGCTGTCCTGTATGCTTTGACAATATTGTGTTTAATTTTTCTTTAATTTTAAGGATTTGTTTTGCCGTAATTTCAATTTCAACGGCTTGTCCCGTCACTCCTCCGGCTACCTGATGCAATAAAATCTGAGAATTTGGCAAAGCGAATCTTTTTCCTTTTTCTCCCGCAGCCAGCAAGGTAGCGCCCATTGAAGCTGCCAATCCTATACAGACGGTAGAGATATCCGGCTTTACATACTGCATTGTGTCGTAAATAGCCATGCCTGCGGTAACCGAACCTCCGGGAGTATTTATGTAAAGCTGAATGTCTTTTTTCGGGTCTTTTGAAGACAAAAATAAAAGCTGGGCAATTACGGAATTAGCCACAGAATCCATAATAGGGGCCGCCAAAAAAATAATTCTGTCTCTCAAAAGACGGGAATATATGTCGTAAGCCCTTTCTCCATATTGCGATTTTTCGATAACAGTAGGTATAAGGTTCATTTAGGTCAGAGACTAAGATTTATTAAAATATCACTATTTACAGATATCCAGCTCGGAGAGGGGTCGGGAGAACTTGTCAGTTGCCGAGTAATAACGAGGCGGAAGAAGAAGAGATAGTCTTCTTCGCCCCTCCCGTGTAGGAAAACAGGCTTTCGCCGAAAGGCGAAAACGTTAGAAACCGCGGGTTTCTAAAGAGCGAGCCCCTGCCAGCGGGGCGAGCGACTATGCTTATGTTACCACTATACTAAAAATCCAACAATAAGCAAGGCCACTATATTTAAAACTTTAATCATGGGATTTATAGCTGGCCCCGCAGTATCTTTGTAAGGGTCCCCAACCGTATCTCCTGTCACAGCCGATTGATGGGAAAAAGAACCCTTTCCTCCATAATTTCCTTCTTCTATGTATTTTTTGGCGTTGTCCCAAGCAGCTCCGCCGGAAGTCATTTGAATTGCCAAAAATACGCCGACAATGATTGAACCTATGAGCAATCCGCCCACTGCTTCAGCTCCTAAAAGCCGACCTATCAAAATCGGAAAAACAACCGGCAAAAGAGCTGGAATTATCATTTCCTTTTGAGCCGCTTTTGTGACAATGTCAACACACTTTGAATAATCGGGTTTTGACGTTCCTTCCATTAACCCTTTTATTTCTTTGAACTGCCTCCTTACTTCTTCAACCACCTTTTGGGCTGTTTTCCCAACTGCCGTCATGGATAGAGCGGCAAAATAATAGGCAACTATGCCGCCGGCAAAGAGACCGACCAAAACCCTGGGGTCTCCCAAGGCGAATTCTACTTTTCTGCCAAGATTTAATAATTCTTGAGTAAAGGCGGAGAATAAAACTAAAGCCGACAAAGCAGCCGACGCTATGGCATAACCTTTTGTCACGGCTTTCGTTGTGTTGCCGACAGAGTCTAAGGCATCGGTAATTTTTCTGTTCTCTTCGGGAAGCCCTGCCATTTCTGAAATGCCGGCGGCGTTATCTGTGATGGGCCCGTAAGAATCCAGGGCAATTATTAATCCGGCCAAAGAAAGCATGGCCACAGCCGAAACAGAAATCCCATATATTCCACCGAACCAGAAACTTATTAAGATTCCGATAGAAATTAAAATAACCGGTAAAATAGTTGACTTCATTCCGACAGCCAGGCCTGCGATTATATTGGTGCCGTGCCCCGATTGAGAGGCTATGGCAATTGACTTAACAGGATTATATTTTTGCGAAGTGAAAAATTCAGTAACGAGAAACATTCCAGCCGCAATCAAAAGACCGACTAAAGCCGGCATAAAAATACTCCATGGGGATACTTCCAAAATACCGCTGAACTGAAATATCAAAGGCAAAAATCCCAAAGCGGAAAAAATACCGGCAACAGCCACGCCCTTATAAAGAGCTGAAATTATATCTTGTTTCTTCCCTAACTTTACAAAAAAAGTTGAAACGATTGAAGCTAATATAGCGGCGGAAGCCAAAAATAGCGGTAAAAATACGGCTTCAGAAAAAGCGGGAAACAGCAATCCTCCAAGAACCATTGCCGCAATTATCGTAACCACATATGTTTCAAAAAGGTCGGCTGCCATGCCGGCGCAATCGCCAACGTTGTCTCCGACCAAATCGGCAATGACCGCCGGATTTCTCGGGTCGTCTTCAGGAATGCCTTTTTCAACCTTGCCGACTAAATCAGCTCCGACATCAGCGGCTTTGGTGTAAATTCCTCCGCCCAACCTGGCAAAAACAGAAATTAAGCTCCCTCCAAACCCCAAAGCGATTAAGGCCTTCAAATCCTGCGTTAAAAAATAAAATCCGGAAACCGAAAGCAAGCCCAGGCCAACCACTAAAAATCCGGTTATGGCCCCTCCCTTAAAAGCCAAAGAAAAAGCGGGTTTTAATCCTTTTCTGGCGGCTTCTGCCACCCTGATATTCGCCCGGGTGGAAACCATCATACCGACAAAGCCGGCCAAAGCAGAAACCCCTGCGCCCAAAAGAAAACCAATAGCGGCATTGAACCCCAAAAGAAACCATAGGACTATAGAGAGAACAACTGCCACCAAGGCCACGGTTTTATACTGCCTTTTTAAATATGATACAGCCCCTTCCCTGATAGCATGGGAAACCTCAAGCATTTTGCCCGAACCTAAAGCTGATTTATTAACTTCCCTAATTAAAAAATAAGCGAAAACCAAAGAAAAAATAGAAACGACAATAGGAATAAGTAACATAATGCATCATCTAAACATTTAAACAAACTACATATAAACAAAAAGATGTTTAGATGTTTAGATGTTAAAATAAATCTTTATATTAAAGGTTTGTTATTTAAATTTTTAGCGGGTTTTTTTGTTTTTTCGGTTTCCGGTTTTTCTTCCTTGATCTCTTCTGCCGCTTCCGCGCCCCTTACATCTATTTTCCACCCCGTCAATTTTGCCGCCAATCTGACGTTTTGGCCCTCTTTGCCGATTGCCAAAGACAGTTGGTCGTTAGGCACTATAGCTACGGCCTTATTTTTTTCCAGAATTTTAACATCTAAAACCTTGGCAGGGGAAAGAGCGTTGGCAATATATTTTTCCGGATCTTCAGAATACGCAATAATATCAATCTTTTCTCCTCCTAATTCATTAATAACCGCCATTACCCTTGTCCCTCGTTGGCCCACGGCCGACCCAATCGGGTCTAAACCCTCTGTGTTGGAGGCAACCGCAATTTTTGAGCGAGATCCCGGCTCTCTGGCAATGGATTTAATTTGAACCTGGTCAGAAGAAATTTCCGGCACTTCCAATTCAAAAAGCTTTGAAACTAATTTTGGATAAGCCCTGGAAAGAAAGACAACCGGCCCTTTTGACGTTTCCTCCACTTTCAAAAGATAAACCTTGAGCCGCTGGCCCGACCTGTAAAACTCTCCCTGAACCTGCTCTTCTTTTGGAAGAATGCCCAGGGTCTTTCCGATGTCCATAAAAACATTTTGCCCCTCTATTCTCTGAACGATTCCGGAAATAATTTCGCCTTCTTTCGATTTATATTCTTCAAAAATACTTTCTCTTTCCGCTTCTCTGATTCTTTGGAGGATTACCTGTTTTGCCGTCTGGGCTGCAATGCGGCCATAATCCTTTTTTGGCTCCAGCGCTATTTCCAAAATTTCACCAACCTTAGCTTTTTTGTCTATTTTCTTCGCATCTTCCAGCATTATGTGTTTTTCCGAGTTAAAACGAATTTTCCCTTTCTCGTCTGCTTCTTCAGAAAAAAAAGATTCTTCTCCTTTTTTCTCTTTCAGCTCCTCCAATTCTTCTGGAGAATAAATCATATTTTCATCAATAACCAGTTTTTCCTGCCAAAACTTAACATCGCCTGATTCCGGATCAAGTTTTGCTTTAATCATTTGCCCTCGCTT
>JAUSLA010000065.1 GCA_030646565.1 bacterium | reverse complement strand
GAGCGGTTCGAAGAACTTATCGGTATTGACGACTACCTTCATGACGCCCGCGGCCCGGCCCGGCCCCAGGCCGCCGCCCTGCACAGGAAAGGCGAAGGCTATGGCAAGGACGTTAGCGCTTTCGTCGAAACTGACCTCGCCGATAAATTTACGGCCATCCCCGCCGGCGAATGCCTTCTGCCACCAATCCTCATCCCCCTGATAGAAGTCGGTGGTCTCGCCGGAGGCGGCGATCAATGCCCCGCGCATATCAGTAAGCATGATCTCGGCGATCTCATTGTTCTCTTTAATAATATCCGTCATTTCGGCGCTCAAGGAGCTGTCCGTATACAGTTTTATGAACGGGCCGGAGTTCTCGGAATCCGCCCACCTTTTATCCATCTCAGCCATATATTTAGCGATGGAATCATCATCCATAGAGATATATTTAAGGTTGCCTGAGACCGTGGCGTCTTTCCATGCGGGCGCGGATGATATATCCTCGAGCTTCTTCACTTCGTCGTCGATCATCTGCGAGGTAGCGTTCGACAATACGACCGCCAGCCTCTTGTGGTCCTCGCCGACTATATAAGACATAACATTAAGCCCGAGGAATAACCCAAGGGCGGTCTGTATACCAACGAGGAGGGCCGCTATCATGCATATCATGAAGGCGAGCCTCTTTCTTATGCTTCCCTTCCCCTTACTCTGGACCGGTGAGCCCACCAGATTTTGCCTCCAGCTCTTTTATCTTATTCTTAAGCTCTATCATCTTAAGTTCTCTATCAACCGCTACCTTGTTGAACTTTTCAAGGTCCGTCATCCGCCGCACAAGCTCCTCTTCGGCCCGCTTGAGGTCGGTTATATCCTCTACGAAGATCACGACCTTCTTTGCGCCCTCCTCTTTGAATGGGATACCCGTAAATTTCCTTATGGTCGTCTTCTTTGAATAATATGACGTGTATTCAACCGGCCCCATGGAAAACGACTCTCCGCGCATGGCCAGGCGTATCTTCTCATCCAACCCCAGCTGCTTATATGTAGGCAGTTCAAAGATCTTCAGTTTCATAAATTGTTCGAGTGCGTCGCCTGACATCTTTATAATGGCGGGGTTGGCGTATTCTATGTTCCCGTCATCGTTCACGATATATATGCCGAATGGGGCTTTATCCAGAATGTCTCTCGTTATGAAGTGTGGCAATTGGACCTCCTGATTTTAACTTAAGTATATATTATAGTCATATATTTGTCAAAATTATATGGATGAAGGAAAATTTACAATTCCCTTGAATTAAATGCACATCTAAAATATAATTAGAGCCTACCTAAAGGAGACATATGCTTAAATTTTTCAGGCAGAAAAATATCGCGAAGATCATATTCTGGTTCCTGGTGATACTCATACTCCCCGCCTTCGTATTTTGGGGAACGGGCAGTATATCCGGATCGAAGGAGAAGGGCCCTAAATTCGTCGGCACGATAGATAATAAGAAGGTGACGTTCGAGGACCTATACAGGGCGCTGACCGGCATAAAATGCCAGATAATACTGAACATGTTCACCCAGCCCGAGCGGATGGACGCCTTATTCAACAATAAGCCCTTCATGGCAAAGCTTGCGTGGGACCGGCTCATAATGCTGAAAGAGGCCCAGAAATACAAGCTGAACGTTTCCGACGACGAGGTGGTGGCATTCATAAGGTCGCATCCGGTTTTTGCGCGAAACGGCGAATTCGATCCGAAATCCTACACGTACCTGTTGAATTACAGCTTCGGCCTCGATCCGAGGGGCTTCGAGGAGGCGATCCGGGAGAACCTGAAGATAAAAAAAATGGGAGATATGCTCACCGCGGACCTGACCGTAAACGACGCGGAGGCGCTGCAGGAGTACCAGAAGGAACATAATAAATTCAGAGGCTCATATATACTTGTCGACCCGGCCAAATACGTATCCGGGATAACTATCGATGAGGCGGCCCTTAAAAATTATTACGACGAGCACAGGCGCGAATTCATCCTTCCAAAGAAAGAGGGCGCCGAGACGCAGGGAGAGACGGCAAAGTTCGAGGACATCAAAGAGAGCATAAAGTTCCATCTGACGGAAGCCAAGACCAGGGTTATGGCCCAGAAAGAGGCCGAAGAGGTATATGCCAGGATCAGCGAGATGACCGCCAAAGACGGCCTTTCCTTCGAATCGGCCTCGTCCAAACTGGGCTTCGAGGTTAAGGATACGCCCCTATTCGCAAGATCGGACTACCTCGAGGGCCTCGGCGAGGCGTTCCCTCTCGTAGAAAAGATCGTGCGCTTGAAGCCTGACGGGATATCCGACCCCGTAGGAGTACGAAGGGGAATTATAATATTCCAGCTGAAGGAGTCGCAGTCCACCGGCGAAGATGAATTCGAAAAAGCCATGGAAGAATACAGGACGATGGCCCTAAACAGCAAAAGAGATAAATTCCTTGAGGAGTGGCTCAGGAAACTTGAAGCTGCCGCGACGCTGAATATAGATTTTGAGGATTACGAGAAATACTTCCGATAGGGCTACATATTCCCCATATAGACGTATCTCAGCCGCTTCTTCGCTATCGCTTCGATGCGCTTCATCGTCTCTATGGGCGTAGAGGGAATGCGCATCTGATAGCATGGGAAGTATCGTGAAAAGTGAAGCGGGACCTCGGGCCCGAGATTGTCGCAGACCCAATCCACCAACCTTGCCGCGCTCTCTTCAGAATCATTCAGGCCGGGGATAACAAGATTCGTTAGCTCTATGTGGCATGACCGCGCCGACCTCTTTATAACCTCCAGGACCGGCCCGAGCGACCCTTTGCATATATTACGATAGAAGGCCTCATCGATCGATTTCAAGTCTATATTCATCGCGTCTATGAACGGAAGGAGCTCTTCGAGCGGCTCGAGATTGACGTAACCGTTGGTCACCAGCACATTCTCGAGGCCTTTCTCCCTGGCAAGCCTTGCGGTATCGAGCACGAATTCGAACCATATAAAGGGTTCGTTATAGGTATAGGCTATGCCGAACGAACGGGCCTCCCTGGCCTTCCCGACTATCTCATCCGGCGTTATCTCATCCGTAGGGGCGCCGAGGTCCTGCGATATCTGCCAGTTCTGGCAGAAAGAACAGTGAAAGTTACATCCTTTCGTCCCGACCGAAAGGATATATTCGCCCGGGTGGTAATGGTAGAGGGGCTTCTTCTCTATCGGATCGAGCGCCATGGAGGTCATCCTGCCGTATACGAGCGTAGAGAGACTGCCTCCGTCATTGATCCGCACGCCGCATGCGCCAATCTTTCCGTCGGCAATTATGCATTCGTTAGGGCAGAGCCGGCAATGGACTTTCTTTCCTTCCAGCTTTTCGTAGTAGAGGGCTTCTTTCATTTCAAAAATTTCTTCAACTCCTTGACAAACTGCCCAACGTCCCTGAACTGCCTGTAGACCGACGCAAATCTCACATAGGCTATCTCGTCAAGCTTGTGCAGGCTCTTCATCACGAGCTCACCCATATCTTTCGACTGCACTTCCCTGCTGTTCTTCTTCTCGAGGATCCGCTCTATCTCGTCTACAAGCCTCTCTATCCTGTCCACGCTGACCGGCCTCTTTTCGCAGGCCTTCATCAGTCCGTTAAGGAGCTTCTGCCTGTCGAACCCTTCGCGCCGGCCGTCTTTCTTTATGACCATGAGAGGTGTGCGCTCCACGTACTCATACGTCGTAAAACGGCGTTTACACCGGGCGCATTCCCTGCGGCGCCTGACGCTCGCGCCGTTCTTGGAGATCCTTGAATCTATTACATTATCTTTATTGCTTCCGCAGTATGGACAGCGCAATATGCACCTCTACGGTCTTTTGGGGCCGGGATTATTGACCATCTTGGCTTCTTCCAACGTGCCGTGGGAAGAGAAGGTAAGATATATCTTGGCGCCTTCGGAATATGATGAGGATTCTGGTTTATATATCCACTTTTCGGCGCCGTCTTTTTCGTTATTTAATTCGACAACCGGGTCTCCGTATGATTTTCGT
>JAUSLA010000032.1 GCA_030646565.1 bacterium | reverse complement strand
CCAGCCGTCTCTCGTCATAACCGCGTCAAACACTAATCCGAAAAGCTGGTTCAAGAGAAATTGAAATTGCCGGAAAAAATGATTCTGTACGACGATTGTCAGGCTTTCCTCCCAAACGGTAGCTTGATTCAATAAAGTTCTCGGCCATGCAAAGTTACTCATTTGCATTTCTACGGTAAGCATTTTGAAAACCTCAACAGCAAGAGTGCCGTTTTTCGGTCTTCCGTCTATCACCAAGGCTGGTAAATTTGACCAAGCAGATTGCACCATACTAACGGTCACTTCCTTACCTCCCTCTGTAAGATTGTGTCTTTTGATAATGAACCCAAAAGGAACTAGTGGTTTAGATTATACACAAAATGATTACAAAGTCAACGATTTATTAAGGCAGAATGATATTTTTTTGGCTGATATGGCTTCATCGTATAAACCTTGGTTTTAAGCCGCACCTTTTTTAATTCATTCGGCAAATTATCGGTAAAATATTTCTGGTCGTATCCAAGACAAATAACGTCGGGGCTAACCTCTTTAATAACGCGGTAGGGGTCTGTTTTGTTGCCCAATACCGCCTTGTCAACCAATTTACAGCTCCGGACGATCTTTAATCTTTCTTTTTCATTAAAATGGGCCGGATGATTTTTAACCATTTCAACAGTTTTATCTCTTGCTATCGCTACGATTAAATAATCTCCTCTTTTTTTTGCCTGCTCAAAAAATTTTATGTGGCCCAAATGCAGCCCGTCAAAAGTGCCAAAAACCATTACTTTGATCATACGAGTTTTTGTTTACAAGGGCGATGAGATAAATCTCATCTTCCCCCTTAACTAATGCTTCGAGAAACGAAGTATCCTAATCTATCCTCCTTCAGGACGCATTGTCGGGAAAAGAATCACTTCCCGAAGAGAATGAGAATCGGTTAATAAAGCCACGAGTCTATCTATGCCCAAGCCAAAACCGGCAGCCGGCGGCATGCCATATTCCAAAGCCTCAATATAGTCCTCGTCCATCCTTTGAGCCTCCTCCAATCCTCCTTTAAAATATTTTTCCTGCTCCTCAAATCTTTTCCTTTGTTCTATAGGATCATTCAGCTCGGAAAACGCGTTAACCAACTCCCAGTCGGCGGCTATTAATTGGAAATTGGCCAATTTTTGAGGACTTTTTTCCTGGGACTTGGCTAGTGGAAATGCGCCGACTGGATAATTAGTGACAAAAGTAGGCTGCCATATCTGGGGACGGCAGAATTTTTTGAAAATTTCATCGGCAACTTCTGCCTTATTGGCTGACTCATCAAAAGAAACTCCTAATTTTTTAGCTTCTTTTCCAAGGCCCTTTAGGTTTAATTCTTCAATATCAAGACCCGTATACTTTCTTACTAGCTGGCCATATTCCACCCTTGGCCAAGGAGTTTGGAAATTAAGCTTCTTTGATTCGTATTCAATCTCCAAAGTGCCTAGTACTTTCTTTAGCAAGCCCTCAATCATTTCTTCCGTAAGTTTCATCAAGTCCTTATAATCGGCATATGCCCAGTAAAATTCAAGAACGGTAAAGTCCGGATTGTGGCTCCTATCCATTCCCTCGTTGCGGAAAACCCTGCCTATTTCATAAACTTTTTCAAACCCTCCGACCAAAAGCCTTTTTAAATAAAGCTCGGGAGAAATTCTCAAATATAAATCCATATCCAGGACGTTTAAGTGAGTCTTAAACGGCTTGGCTTTGGCTCCTCCGTAAATTGGCTGTAAAACCGGCGTTTCCACCTCCAAAAATCCCGCCTTATTCAGAAACTCTCTTATTTCTTTTATGACCTTTGAGCGAATTTCAAATTTCTTTTTAACTTCAGAATTAAAAATTAAGTCTAAATATCTTTTCCTGAATCTATCTTCCACGTCTTGAAGGCCATGCCACTTCTCGGGCAAGGGTAGCAAACTCTTTGCCAAAATTTTATAGTCGGCTGCTTCCAAAGTTTTTTCTCCGGCTTTAGTCTGGAAAAAAATGCCCCGTACCTCAATGAAGTCGCCGATGTCAAAATTATCCAGAAAAAATTTATAGCCCTTTTCCCCTATCCTGTCTTTTTTTAAAAATGCCTGAATTTTTCCCGAACCATCTTCAATATCCAAAAAAGTGGCGCCGCCGTGGCCTCTTTGGGATTTTATTCTGCCTGCCAAAATTATTTCTTTTTCCGCTTTGGCTAATTTATTGAAATCTTCCAACGCCGCATAAATCGTGAGAGTTCTTTTCGTCTTTTCCGGATACGCTAAAATCCCGGCTTTTTCAATCGTCTTTAATTTTTCTAATCTAATTTTTCTCAATTCGCTTATTGTCGCCATACATCAAGTTTTTATGTTAATAAAAACGCAGATGAAGATGAAAGCCTTTCTTTCATCGCCTTGATATATTTTAGCTTATTTTGAGCTGAAATACCAATTTAAAACTTCTTTGGCCACCGGCAAGGCGGCGGCGTGGATGCCCCGAACATTTTCTATCAGAATAGTCAGAACGATTTGAGGATCATCGTAAGGCGCAAAAACAGTTACCCAATTATGATAGTAATCTGTTCTAGAAGTTTGGGCGGTTCCGGTTTTGGCCGCGGCCCGTACCGGCAAGCTGTTTAAAATTGCGGCGGAACCTAAAGTAACCGCCTGACGCATTCCCTCCCTGACAACCTGAAGATTCTCGGGTTTGATAAAACTTTCTCGGATAACTTCAGACTCAATTTTCCCAACGCCCAAAACCTCTTTTACAACCTTGGGTTCTAAAAGCTTGCCGCCGTTTGCAACAGAAGAGATAGCTAAGGCCAACTGCAAAGGAGTGGCTAAAATATTACCCTGGCCAATTGACATATTATAGGTATCGCCGTCCCACCAGCCTTCTTTTTTAACTTCCTGCTTCCATTCCGGGGACGGCAAAAATCCGGAAGCCTCGCCTGGCAGATCAATATTGGTATCTTGGCCCCATCCAAAAAGTTCCAAATACCTTTTAATTCTCGTCGGCCCCAGGCCTTTCTGATCCTTGTACCCCCCGCCAATGGTGTAGAAAAAAACGTTGGAAGAAAAGGCGATTGCTTTCCTTATGTCATACCAATTCGGAGGAGCTTGGTCTAAAAACTTATAGACGATTTCCGGGTCGTAACGATTGGGAACTTCGATATAGCCCGGACTGTAAATTTGTTTTTCCGGAGAAATTATCTTTTCCTCAAGAGCGGCTGACGCCAT
>JAUSLA010000028.1 GCA_030646565.1 bacterium | reverse complement strand
GCACTTCAACATCATCCGATATTGCAAGCGGCCTTTTGAGACGGCTGAGGAAATGAATGAAACGATCATTAAGAGGCATAACGAACGAGTTAAGCCCGACGATACGGTTTTCTTTCTGGGCGACTTCATCTTTAAAGGTGGGAAAGAAGGTGGCGTAGAGAAATACCGGCAGTTCGAAAAGAGGCTGAATGGCAAGTTTATTTTCATCAAAGGCAACCACGACCGGCATAACAGCCTCAATACGATTATCTCGAAGATGTATATTCATTATGGCTCTAAGGATATTTGCATGACGCACCGGGCCGAGGACGCGGACCCGAACGTGCCATGGAATTTTTGCGGGCACGTTCATGAGAAGTACAAGGTGAAACGTTTGAACGAGAATTCTATAATAGTGAACCTTTGTGTCGAGGTGTGGGATTATTATCCGGTCGCGTTTAAACAGATCAGTTCTGTTGTTGCTACGTTTCTGAAAGAAGAAAAGGAAGCCTGCGCTAAAGGGGACGCAAAGGGGACAAGCGGGACATAAATAGGACAAATGCACCAAAGGGGTATTAATCGGCTCATAAATGGCTCAATTGGCTCATAATGCGTTCAAGAGGGGCCCGGCGAGCGGACTTAAACGAAAAGGTTATCGTGAATTAAAGGGCAACTATTAAGTATTTCCTAATAGTTCAAATTAGCCAACAGCTTGTTGGCCAAATTGCGAAACAGGTTGTTGCGCAAATACAGTAGTCAAGAGTAGAGAAGATAAGAATGGCAAAAGAAGCCTTGGAATTATGGCAGGGTCTACCGCCGGATACCAGACGTATGCTTTTGAGCAACGTCTGGTGCGGGGAGTGCCGGAAGGCAGTGACCATTGTCGATTATCATGCGGAGTTAAAGGGTGTAGTGGTCCTGCAGGGCTTCTGCGGTACCTGCGGCCATAAGGTAGCTCGGGTCATTGATGATCTGGCTCCAAAGAAGCCGAAGCAAGGCAAGAAATAAAGTAGGTACTTGTTCTTATTCAAGGCAAGTAAAACTTAACAAGTTG
>JAUSLA010000022.1 GCA_030646565.1 bacterium | reverse complement strand
CGAGCGATTTATATCTTTTTAATCTGCAGAGAATCCAATTCTACGGGCGTGTCTCTGCCAAACATATTAACAAGCACTTTTATCTTTCCTCGTTCTTGGTCAACGTCTGAAACTTTTCCGTCAAAGTCCTTAAAAGGTCCGTCGGTGATTTTTACCAAATCCCCTGCCTTGACCTCAATCTTAAATTGCGGTTCCTCGCCCCCAATTCTCTTTTTTAAACTATCAATCTCTTCTTTTGAGACGGGTACGGGAGTGGTGCCGGCTCCGACAAATCCGGTTACGTTGGGCGTGTTTCTGACCACATACCAGCTGTCATCTGTAACAACCATTTCCACTAAAACATAACCTGGATAAATCTTTTCCTCAATCACTTTTCTTTTGCCGTTTTTTATTTTAATCTTTTTTTCTTTAGGCACCAAGACATTAAAAATTTTATCTTCCATATCTAAGCTCTCCACTCTTTGTTTCAGAGCTTTGGCAACAGCATCTTCGTAGCCGGAATAAGTGTGAAGAACATACCAGCTTCTTTCTTGGGATATCTGTTGTTTTGGCATGATTTCTCTACGAATTACGAATTTTATACGTATATACGAATACGTTTTCGTATATTCGTATTTTTTCGTATTTCGTAGCTATAATACAAATTTATTAAGCAAAATTCCAATCAGAAAATCCAGGCCGCCTAAATAAATTGCGACGGCAACCGAAACGCCGATAACAATTAAGGTATATCTTATGGTTTCATCTCTGGTCGGCCAGTTGACTTTTTTTACTTCAAGCCGAACCTCTTTCAAAAAAGTAATAATTTTACTAAAAATATGCATGGATATTAAAACGGCCTCTCGGCCTTCGGCTATATATTAACCGAAAGCAGTTTATACGTCAAGGACACGCTAAAATTTATATATCTAAATTTTTGACTTTTTTTGCGTGAGCTCAAAGAGCTAAAGCTCTTTTCGACACGCTAAAAAGTTTAAATGTCTAGGTTTTTAACCTTTTTAGCGTGTGTTTGGATGAATTTTTTGCGGGGCTGAACTTCGTCACCCATTAAAATATCAAATATTTTGTCCGCCTCCCGGGCGTCATCAATGGTAACCTGTAATAAAATTCTGTTTTTGGGGTCCATAGTCGTTTCCCAAAGCTCGATAGCATTCATCTCCCCCAAACCTTTGTACCTCTGAATAGAAACTCCCCTCTCTGTCTTGAAATTACCAAGCGCTTTGGCTTTCTGCTCTTCGGTAAAAGCATACTCTATTTGCTTTCCGGCTTGAAGCTTATAAAGAGGCGGCTGGGCAATATATAAATAGCCCTTTTCAATAATCGGTTTTAAATAACGGAAAAAAAGAGTCAAAAGTAAAGTCCTAATGTGCGCTCCGTCCACATCGGCATCCGACATTAAGACAATCCTATGATATCTTAATTTATCCAAATTGAAATCTTCGCCGATGGCGGTTCCCAAAGCAATAATTAATGATTTTATCTCTTTTGAAGCCAACATCTTATCTAATCTCGCCCTTTCTACGTTCAGAACCTTTCCCCGCAAAGGCAATATCGCCTGGAATCTTCTATTTCTTCCCTGTTTAGCCGAACCTCCGGCAGAAGGACCTTCTACGATGTAAATTTCCGATTCTTCGGGAATTCTTGAGGTACAGTCAGCTAATATCCCGGGTAGAGCCAATCCTTCTAAAATCCCTTTTCTTAAAACCGTTTCCCTTGCGGCCTTGGCCGCTTTTCTGGCCTTTGAGGATAAAATGCATTTTTCGATAATCGCTCTTGCGTCCTGGGGGTTCCTTTCCAAAAAATCAGCCAAGGTTTCAGATATGACTGCCTCCACCGCCGCTTTTGCTTCAGGATTTCCCAGCTTTGCCTTTGTTTGGCCCTCAAATTGGGGTTCTCTTATTTTTATTGAAACAACTCCGGTAAAACCCTCTCTTACATCTTCGCCTGATAAATTGTCTTCGCTTTCTTTTAAAAGCCCGTTTTTCTTTGCGTAATCGTTTAATGTGCGGGTCAAAGCTCCTCTAAAACCTGTCAGATGGGTGCCGCCTTCTCCCGTGTTAATATTATTGGCAAAGCTCTCTTCAAAACATTCGTACTCTTCCGTATATTGAAAAGCGGCTTCAATAGCAATATCATTTTTTTCGCCTGTTCCGTAATAAACATTCGGCTGCCGAACGATGACTCCTCTTGTTAAATATTTCACATAAGAAGCCAGCCCCCCTTCAAAATAAAAAGTATAGGGATTTTCAGGTTTTTCTCTTTTATCAATTACTTCAATTCTTACTCCTTTTGTTAAGTAAGCTTGCTGGCGCAAATGATTGGTAATTTTTTTTAAATCAAACTTAATCTCGCTAAAAATTTCCGGGTCCGGCTCAAAGCTCACCGCAGTTCCCGTCTGTCTGCAAGCCCCCTCTTTTTGAACCGCGGTTTTTGGCTTTCCTCTCGTATATTCCTGGCTATATTTCATGCCCCCCCTGCAGACTTCAGCCCTCATCCACTTAGATAGCGCGCAAACAACGGATACTCCCACCCCATGCAAACCGCCTGATATCTTATACGCTTCTCCTCCGAACTTCCCGCCGGCATGAAGAGTTGTCATTACTGTTTCCAAGGCGGATTTTTTTGTCTGGGGATGTTTTTCAACCGGAATACCGCGGCCGTCATCAGTCGTTTCTACTCTATTTTGAGGCAAAAGAATAACGCTGATATTTTTGGCGTATCCCGCCATTGCTTCGTCTAAACTATTATGAACACAAATTGGCGAAAATCCAGCTACAAAATTTTCCCCATTGGGAACAGAAATATCATAAACCCAAGGATGATTATATTGGATTTTTTCAATTCTTCTTACTTTCAATACACCCAAATCCGAATTTATAAAATTGAAAGCTCCCTCTCTAAGGACTAATCTTTCTCTCTCCAAAAGACCTAAAACTTTATTCTGGGAAATACCCAACTGTCCGTTGCGTCTTCCGTTAAGAGTTGGCTGGTCAAAACATCTTTCTATAACTTCGTCAAAGGGGTAATAATTAAAGTAAGAAGAATGGGTATTCCAATAAAAATCAAGGGCGCAAGAAAACTGTTGTGATTTTATTTCTCGCCTCTTAACTATGCCTTTATAGACGATGCTAATAAACCTCTTTTCTTTTTTCTTTTCTCTGGTTCCGTAAGAATAAGTTTTACCCAAAGAAGATAAGAGGTAAGAGAGAGTAGCAATAAAATATTTACTTTTAGCGACTGCGGTAAATTTTCTCCTTTCTGTGTCAAGCGGGGCGGTATTTTTAGTTAAATGATGAATCCAAATTTTAGTTGGGTAACCGTCACCGGCTAAATAACTAATCAAGTATCTTTCCCTCAATCTTTGACTTACGTTAAATATCAAATCCGGAACATTTTTATTAGAGCTATTCTCTCCGGTTTTTAAAATTTCTTTAAAAATCAATGCGATTAAATAGGAATCTACGGCCACTGTTTTTGCGGTTTCGTGAACGTAATGCGGTTTTGCTTCGAAATTAAATATTTTTTGAATTAAAGAACAGGTATAATTGATTAAGTCTTTTTCGGTTGATCCAAAACTAAAAACTACTCTGTTAGCGATTTTTTTATTTTTCACAATAGAGCCTTCCGCGGAAAAAATCCCCAAAAGTTCAATTAATTCCTGACTAACTATTAGTTTTGGTTTCAATCTAATTTTCTCGTTATATCTAGTTCCAATCAAGGCTTGATTTTTAAACCTCTTTATATCTTCTTTCTCAAGTTCTCTTAATAAGTTAAAAGGAAGGTAATTCCAGCGCTTATAATCATAAAAAAGATTAGAAGAATGTTGGGTTTGGGTTGTTTCGGATTTTGCCTTCAGCGTAACTTGCAGTTGCTGATAAACATTTTCGGTCAACAAATTTTTAATATTATATAAACATAAACTTGCTGTTTTTGCGGCTGATAATTTCAACAATGCGTCTATCAAATCAATTTCTTTAATCTCGCCATTGAACTCTGGCCAAATTTTAGGCACGACTATAGGCATTCCTATTTTAAGATCGGAACCCCTGATTGGCAAAACCTGTCCGTCTTTCAGGGTAAATAAAGAGTGGTAAGGGGTTATTTCGACTTCCCGTCCGTTTTGTAAAATAATTTTATAAATTTCGCTATTTACCTTATGGCGAATTAACGAAAAAATTGGCTGAAACTTCAGCTTTAAATCTTTTGAGTCAAAAGATAAAGTTTCTATCTTAATCCCTTTCCTTAAAATCTCGGCATTTCCATCCTTTGATTTATCAATTAAATTAAGGTTTCTGGCTAGCAACTCTTCTATCAATTCTCCAATTTGCCTGATTTGAATTTTTCCTTGATTTCTGATTATTATAGGCGTCTGATAAGTCACTGAATTATCTACACATTCCCAGACTAAATGATGCAAACCTTCGGGTCCTGTTGAACCAATGTACATTCCGGGTCTTTTTCTTACGGGTTCCAAACCCTTCAAGACGTAAATGTCTTTTGCTTCGTAACTATTTTCTGACGTTGTTTTTATTTTAGTAATTTTAGGAATCATAATTAATCATTCAGTTGTTTAAATGTTTATATGTTTTAATGTTTATTTTCTCACTTGCCATTCCGATTCTTGTTCCAAAACAGCAATTATTTTATTTTGTAATTCATCTATTTCTTTTGAAGACAATGTTTTTTCCTCTGACTGAAAAATTATATGGAACGCAAGGTTCTTTTTCCCTTCGGGCAGCTCTTCTCCTTCGTAGATATCAAAAAGGTCCGTATCGCGAACCAAGGGCCCCCCGGCTATTTCGATTTTATTTAAAATTTCCTCTACCCTAACATCACGCGGAACCAGAACCGCAATATCTCTTACTGCCGCAGGATAAGCTGAAATCGGCCGGTATTCATGCTCTTCTGATGCTATTTTTGATAATTTTTCAAAAAATATATCAAAATAAATTACTTTTGTTTTTATCTTGAATTCTTCCAGAATCCGAGGAGAGATCTCTCCTAAAAAACCTATCCTTTCTCCGTTAATTTTAATCTCGGCGGCTTTTTTGGGATGCCACCAGGAAATTTGTTCTTCTTGCGCCGCCGTGCGGTATTCATCGTAGAAAAAATTGCTGATGCCTAATTTATTTAACAGCAGGTCTATTATTCCCTTGGCCTCATAAAACGCGTCTCCTGTCATAACTCCCGTAAGCAATTTTTCTTCTTTTTTTGGCGGCGAAGAGAACTGCGCTCTCTTCTTCACCTGCATCCTGCCTTGCAGGACTTGGTTTGCAAAAACCTTTCCCATCTCAAAAATTTTGATTTGAGGCGCGCTCCTTAAATTCTTTTCTATATTTTTTAATAAATTAGGAATTAAACTCGCTCTTAAGTATTTCTGTTCCTGGTTTAAAGGATTTTCCAGCTCTATAAGTTCTTGCTCTTTGGGCAATGAGGACTGCGTCCTCATCTTCACCTTCGTCCCCTCCCTCAAGAAGGGGACTTGGTAGCCAAATATCTTTTTCTCATTGTCTCCGAAAAAAGAATAATTGTAAACCTCGCTGAATCTTAATTCTTTGAAAATATTCTTAACAACATCTTCCCAAAAAATATCCAGATTTCTTTTCGGAGGAGCTAAATAAGTTGCTGGAAAAATGGGCTTAATTTTTTCGTAACCATATATCCTGCCAATTTCCTCAATTAAATCTTCTTGAATTGAAACATCTAATCTCCGAGTTGGAATTTCTGCCTCTAACATTTTTGAATTTTTAGTTTTGGCTTTTAGCTTTTCGCTTTTAACTTTAATCTTAAAACCCAACCTTCCTAAAATACCTTTTATTTCTTTATCTGAAATTTTCACTCCCAATAAACTCCTGACATAATTTAGATTTAATTTTATCGTTTTTGGCAGAATTTTTACCGGATAGAAATCAATCAATCCCTTTGCTGTTTTTCCCTTGGCAATCTCCTGGATTAAATAGGCGGCGCGATTAATGGCTATTTCTGTTAAATTCTGGTCAATACCGTGCTCAAACCTTAAAGAAGCGTCTGTTTTTAATTTTAATTTTTTGGAGCTCTGTCGGATAGTTTGAGGATTAAAATTAGCTGATTCCAAAATAACAATTTTTGTTTTTTCATCAATTTCCAGCCCTTTCCCTCCCTTAATTCCGGCAATAGCGATCGGTTTTTTGCTGTCAGCGATTACCAGAATGTCTTCGTTTAAATTAAATTTCTGTTCATCTAGGGTAATAATTTGTTCTCCCTCTTTGGCAAACCTTACGATAATTCTTTCATGAGTCCCGCGAAGCGGGATGAAATGGAGAAGAGAACTTCGTTCTCTTTGACTGGGATTTACACTTCCTATTTTTTCGAAATCAAAGGCATGCAGCGGCTGTCCAATTTCCAGCATCGCATAATTCGTAATATCAACAATATTATTTATTGGCCGCAAACCGCAAGCTTCCAATCTTTCTTGAAGCCACTTTGGCGAGGAGCCAACTTTAACGTCGCAGACCACTCTAGCCGTATACCTCGAGCACGTGAATTTATGCTGCACTTCAATTGAAATATAATTTCTCGCCTTTATGTTTTTGTCTTCCTTAATTATTGATATCGGATCTCGATAATTCAAACCAGTGATGGCTGAAATTTCCTTAGCAATGCCAATGTGACTAAAACAATCGGAGGCGCGATTGGGCCTAACGTCAATATCTAAAATAAAATCTTTACTATGTTTTTTCACCTCTTCCACTTCGGCAAAATGCATTGTTAAAAGCTCTGCCAGTTTTTCCGGAGTGGGAAGTTTCTGCTTAAAAAATGATTGCAGCCAATTATATGAAAAATTCATGACCCTACGAATTACGAATTAATACGAATATACAAATATGTATGAGCGGACTATTGCGTGTCACCCGAGAGAAATTGCCCGAAGATTTATTTTTAACTGATGGCTTGCTACTCCACCATTTAAAATTGCTGTAAAAATCTTAAATCGCCGGAACGGAATAATCTGATATCGTTAATTTTATATTTCAGCATCGTTAATCTTTCTAAGCCAATGCCAAATGCCCATCCCTGCCAATCTTTAGGATTCAAACCTGCGTTTTTGAAAACGTTCGGGTGGACCATGCCGGCGCCTGCAACTTCCAGCCATCCTCCCTCTTTACAAACACTGCATCCTTTGCCGTTGCAAACTATACAGCTAATACTTATGTCAAAAGACGGCTCTGTAAAAGGAAAGAAATCGGGTCTTATTCTAAATTTTACATTTTTATTGAAAAATTTGCGAAAAAATTCTCCGAGTATCGCTTTGAAATTGGCAGCCGACACTTCTTTATCCACCATTAGCCCCTCCACCTGATAAAGCTGGGATTCATGCGAAGCATCTGTTGCTTCGTGGCGATAACAGGTTCCCGGAACGATAATTCTTAAGGGCGGATTATTTTTTTCCATAAAGCGAACTTGGCTTGGGCTAGTGTGAGTTCTTAAGAGAAGCCCGTTTCCCAAATAAAAAGTATCCCAGAGGTCTCTGGCAGGGTGGTCTTTCGGTATATTCAAGGCGTCGAAATTATACCATTCATTTTCCATTTCCGGACCCTCAACAACGGAAAATCCCATTGTTTGAAAAATTTCTTCAACTTTTCTTTTGCTTTGGGTTAAAGGATGCAGATGGCCGACAACTGGTTTTTCCCCGGGAGCCGTAATGTCAAACCAGTCAGTTTGTAATTTGTGGTTTGTAGTTTGCAGTTGTTGCCGTTTTTCATCAATGGCTTTCTCTATCTCCTGTTTTGCCTGATTTGCTGATTTTCCCGTCTCTCTTCTTTCTTTCTCCGGCAAATCTTTTAAAGAACGCAAAATCAGGGTTAATTCCCCTTTTTTACCCAAATATCTGTTGAAAATATCATTTAATTCTTTCAAGTCGCCGCTATTTTCAATCTCTTTTTGTAGCTGAATTTTGAGCGATTTTATATCAATTTCCTCCATGATTATTATTCTATTATAGTCTAAATTTTAACTAAATTCAAGCCACAAACTGGGGATAACTTCACCTCGCGCTTGATTTACGCCAATAAATAATATATCTTGGAGTTAGCACCTTGAATCTCATAGAGGGAGGAGAAAAATGGACCAAAAGGCAAGAAGGATTTTTATTGCAGCGGCCTTGGGTACAATGGCTGGATTATACGCCAGCATTTCCTTTTTACCCAACATTGTATGGTGGCTCGGGGCTTTAATAGGCGGAATAATCGCCGGCTTTATTTACGGCCTGCCTGATATTGTCCGCTATTCGCCAAATGCTTTCAGAATCGCAAAAAAAGACTTGAAAATAACCGGGGAGGGATTTTTTATATTAGGAATGTTATTTCTGACGGCTCCGATTGACATTTATCAATCTATTCGCGGGATGTCAGTCGTTAAAAAATTATCCGCGCTGCTGTATACAATCGGGTTTGCCATGGTTTTTTCATGGCTAGTCCTTGTAGTATTTTTGCCATCAAACATAAAACTGTTAGTTTTCGTCCTTGGAACAATTTATTGGTTTTATTGTTGCGTAATACTAATTTGCCTTGTTGCCTCTGTGTGCAAGAATGACACTGAAGAAAAACAAATCAAGCGGCTAAAAAAAGCTATTTTCCTTGTTACGCCTCCGGGATTTCTGTTTTCACTATTCTGGCTGACAAAACGCTTTGGGCCATTAGCAGCTTCTTTAGTTTTTATGGTTTTAGCTGAATTTGGACGATTTCTGATAACCTTCGTAAAAACCCTGTTTTTCTTTATTCATTCAAGAGAGCTCGTTCTTTGCGCCATTGATGCAGGCTTTGCAGTCTTAATCTCTTATCCCCTTCTAATAACAGCGGGGAATCTCCAGACAGGTCCTGCCATTATTTTTGGCGGCCTCCTTGGAGGACTATTCGGAGTTTTGCACTTTGAAATCGTTTCGGTGCGATTGATGCATCTCGTCCGCTAGACGAAAATAAACTTAAAAAGCCCAAGAAAATTTTCTTGGGCTTTTACATTAGACAAGTTCGGCCAAAATCTCGCTAAAAACTTTTGCTCCCCTACTTAAGAAAGAAGTGCCGATTTGAACAGCATTCGCGCCAACCAATAAATATTCCAGAACATCTTGGCCGCAGGCTATGCCTCCAACGCCAATAATATCAATGCTTTCTGGCAGTACGCCCCTTAACTGCCTAATCTGACCTAAAGCAATGGGCTTTAAGGCAGGTCCTGCCAGACCGGCTAAACCATCTCCAATAGTAATCACGGGTTTTCCTTTATTAAAACTTATAGCGTTAGGAAAAGTATTAACAGCGGTTATAACTTTTACGACATTAAGACCGTAGATTAAATTCTGGCAATGGATCAATTTCGCCAATTCGTTGAAAAGAAAAGGGTCGGAAAAAGGCGAAATCTTGATTGCCAGCTTTGCTTCCAGCCCGACTCTTTCTATAACCTGAAATAAAATCTCTTGGATCAAAGATAAATCAAAACAAGCGATTCTTTTTTGCGAACCATTATCCCATACATTGGGACAGCTAAGATTCAATTCCACTAAATCCGCCCCGCTATTTATGGCAAGCCCAGCTAAGACGGCGTATTCGTGAGGGTTGAAACCAGCCACGCTTACAAATAAAGGCTTTCCGAAATCATAGGCTATTGCCGCCATTTCCGGAAGATATTTTTTGTAATAGAGCTTTCCCGGATTCGGCAACCCCAAAGAATTAAGAGAGAAATGTTCTTCAGAATAATAAATGTCTCCTTCGTTTCCGGCTCTCGGTTCAAGGGTTATGGAACCCACCATAATTGCGGCTGCTGCCGAACGAGCCAGCTCTTTTACCCCTTCCGGTCCTTCAATCAGTTTGCAGGTGCCGGCAGCGTTCATTAAAGGATGCTCCAGAGGAATACCGGCAAGATTAGTTTTAAAATCCACAATCTGCCTCCTTTGTCAATGTGCAATTTCTTGTGTTAAAATTAGCATTTTCTTATTATTTGTCAAAGAAAAAAGCCCGCTAGAATAATTCTACCGGGCCTTTAATATCGAGCCCCGCTCTGCGGGGCGAAGATGAAGATGAGGACGCAGTCCTCATCGCCTATCATTAAACCGTTTTTGCCAATTGAGAAGTGGTAATCAAACGCCAGTTCTCATCTGTGGCTTTGGGCTTAATCGGCACAGACCCCATTTTGCAGAGCGGACATTCTTCAGGCTTCCAACTGCTAACCTGATGATTAGCGGCCGAAATAATCCTAAACATACCTGCTCCGCCCAAAATTATCCTTTCAAGCCCTCCTCGATTAATAATAACCAATTCATACGGCAAGATATTAGCTTTCGGCTGTTTTGATATTATTTCTTGTACGGCTTCAATAAAACCCGTACCTAATGTACAAAAATCCTCAACTAAAAGTAAAGTTTCATCAGGACCAATTGAGCTTAGCAATACGATTCTGCCATCTTTTTTTTGAGTCTCGGCGTTTTTTGCCCCGATTATCTTTGCCACATCTTGGCCAAGTTCGGTTGCGCCATCAGGAATACCGGCCACCCAAACTGATGTAGGTATGCCTAACTCATTAAATCTAAAGACCAATTGATACGCCATCATCTTCCTGATATTCGGACATTGAAGAAGAATCCTGGAAATAAAGAAACCGTCGCTATGGCGCAATGACTTGAGTTCGGCATGAAGGCCAACCTTGCCTTTTCTGGCAGCTTCGTAATCATATTGCCAATAGGAACCAAGAGTTGCGGCGACATAGACAATTTCTTCTTCTGAAAGCAATCGATGAATACTTGTTGGATCAAGATTAAATAAATCTTCTTTAGTCATTCCAATTATTTGAACCATCTTTCACCTCCCTGAGCGTAGCGAAGGGTGAAGAAGAGAACGCAGTTCTCTTCGCCTCCTTGAGCGTAGCGAAGGGTGAAGAAGAGAACACAGTTCTCTTCGCCTCCCCGATCTGCGAATAACTTCGTCCCGAGGCCCGGCCTCCTAGCGTTACGCATTGATAATATCGTCATGCATTATTTCTGGCGGCACATCCTTAATCTTAAGCGCGTCAGTAATTTCCTTAATTATGGCTTTTGCCGCTGCCACGGGCCCGCCAATTTCAGCTGGCGGCTGGGTAATTGGCCTGTCAATCACCAGATAGTCAGCTCCTGCCAAAATCGCCTCACCGGGAGTCATCACCCGCTTCTGGTCGCCAATTGCCGCCCAAACAGGCCTAACATCCGGGGTTGCAATTAAAAATTCCGGTTGACACCATTGCCGAATAATTCGAATCTCTTGCGGAGAACAAATCACGCCATCAAGACCGCTTTCTTGGGCAAGCAAAACAAGTTTGATAACCAAACGTTCGATGCGCTCCTTCTTGATTTGAGCCAATTCTTCGGGGTCAGCAATATTGAGCTCATCATAAATTCCCATTTCCACCAAATCGCTATAATCCAAACTGGTTAAAAGAGTAACGCCCAAAATAATTGGACGCCGCCTTCTTTGAATTTCAGAGATTTCTTCAGCCACTTTCACAGCTGCTTTCATCATTGCCTCGCCTCCTAAACAATGGACATTAAACATATCAACGCCCAGCTTTGTCACTGCCCTGGAAGCTGCGGCAACTGTATTCGGAATATCCTTAAATTTCCCGTCAAAAAATATTTTTCCGCCGGCTTTCTGAATAGCGGAAATCACTCTAGGCGCTCCCTCGCTGGTTAAAAGTTCCAGTCCCACCTTAAAATATCCGCAATAATTATGAATTTCATTAACCAATTCCAGCGCTTTCTCCAGTCTGTCCACATCAAGAGCCACGATTATTCTGTCTTTAGCTTCCATTTCTCCTTTTCTCCTCCTTTTTGATTTTTCTTGGCTTGTCAAAGGGCATTACAATCCATATTCAGTTGTGAAAGTTCTGCGTCGCGCCTCCTTTACCCGAGTCGCGTCGATGAAAAATGTTTCATCTCCACCTGCGTCCTGCTTTGCAGGACTTGGTCAACGAAGGGTAGAGAAGAACGAAGTTCTTCGACTGCGATTTATTAAAACTGGAACTTCGAACTCTAAATAAGGACACCCCCAGCATCTTTTAATGGCTCTTTTCTTTCTTCCCGGACTATAGACTTCTCGAAGGCAGGGGAATTCGTTATTGGCGCATCGGAAAGTCAAATTTGAAGCCTTGCCCGCCAAGATAGTCCTGCCTTGTCTTTCTGGCTGGAACATCCTCTTTATCCTTCCAAGAAGCGCTGACATCTTTCCTTCCCTCCGTCTAAATTTTTAAGGTACTTCTGTTAATTCTATAACAAATCTGCGGGCGCGACGGGATTTGAACCCGTGATCTTTCCCGTGACAGGGGAACGTGTTGACCAGGCTAC
>JAUSLA010000061.1 GCA_030646565.1 bacterium | reverse complement strand
CCTTGGGGCAAAGTGGGTTAACTTCTGGGAGCTTACTCCCGAAAAAACAGCTGTTTATATTACAGCCCATTATGGCATGAAGCCGGAATATGCGGAGCAATCAAAACAGCATCCAATCGGATTGGGCAAGGCATGGATTGGCCGGACGGTCAAAACAGGAAAGGCTTGGGCAACCAGCGATGTTCTTACCGACCCAAAAATGATGAAGGAACTTGGAATAACCTGGAAAAAGACGATTGAAAAACAGGATTACAGGGCTCTTTTGTGCGCGCCGACGATTAGCATGAGGGGGCCGGTGGGCGGGATCTGCGTTTATTATCCCGATGTTCATCAATTCACCGATTTTGAGATGAGATTGGTAACCGTAGCGGCAAATCAGGCGGCAACGGCAATTACCAATACTCAAATTTTTAATGAACTTGCGGCTGAAAAAAATAAAACTTTTGCCACCATTCAAAGTTTGCAAGACGGTTTGATTATGTATGACCTTGAGGAGAAAGTGGTATTTTTCAATCCAAAAGCCGAAGAATTATTATTGTTGGCGGCAAAAGACGTTATTGGGAAAAAGATTGAAGAAGATTTCCAACAAAAAGGAGTTTATTGGAAAAATCTTTACAATATAAAAAATTTAGCCCAAAAAGAATATTCTTTTAAAGAATACGCTACCGAAGGCCCCAAAAAACTTAATTTGGAAATTGTTTATATTCCGGTCAGGGACCAGAATTACCAGAAGATCGGGGCGATGCAGATTTTAAGAAATATTACCAGAGAAAAAGAATTAGAATTGTTAAAGGCCGGCTTTGTTTCCACAGCTTCCCATCAATTAAGGACGCCTCTTTCTTCCATCAAATGGGCATTAAACGTCTTAATAAAGGAAGAGCCGGGTTCATTAAATCAAGAGCAAAAAGATATTCTTAAAAAAACTTTCATTGTCAACGAACGTTTAATTCAGTTAATAGCTGATTTGCTTGATACTTCGAAGGTTGAGGAAGGGAAACTGGATTACAAATTTATTTTGGGAGATTTGTCGCAGCTTGTAAAAAAGATTTTCAACGAAAAAAAGATGGATGCCAAGAGAAGGAATCTTAATTTTATATTTAAAAAGCCGTTAGCTCCTCTTCCAAAAATCAGCTTTGACGCTAACAAACTGGGAATCGCCATTAGAAACATAATTAACAACGCAATAAGATACACCCCGGTTAGAGGGAGTGTTGAGATTGAGCTTCGGCCGGAAAAATATTCCCTGCTTTTAATAATTAAAGATACGGGCATAGGCGTGCCAAAAGAAAGCCAAAGGTTTATTTTCGTTAAATTCTTTCGCGCGGAAAATGCCATTAGGTTTCAGACCGAGGGTTCGGGATTAGGCCTATTTATCGCAAAGAGCATTGTTGAAAAACATAACGCCATTTTGAGTTTTGAATCTGAAAAAAACAAAGGTTCTGTTTTTATTTTTCAATTTCCCCTAGAGCCAAAAAGAATGCCAAAGGTTTAAATTACCGGCTTCGCCTTTTAAAAACCCCGTCCCGCTTTTAGCGGGACGGGGTTTTTTGTTCGCCTTAGATTAGCGCGCGGCCTGCTCTTTATCAAAAACAGTTTCTTGGTCTTTGCCAAAAACTCCTTCTTTCTCTAAAATTTTCTTTCTAAAGACAGCGGTAAGATACCCTAAAGCCAGCCCAGCCATTAATAATACCCAATAAGGAAACATTGCACTGGTGTAAGTTGCTCCTTGGCCGCCAAACCCGCCAAAAACATAAGCGAAATAACCGGCGTAAGAAAAGAAATAAGCCGGCGCTAATTCAAACCAATCGGTTAGCTCCAGCATCACGATTGAGAAAGCAACTATAAAAACGGTCAAAGGCAAACCGAGGGTGCCGCCAAACAGTTTTGTAAAAGGGACGACAATCACTAAGGTCAGATAGCCAAAAATTATTCCCCCTGTAAGGGCGATAATTTCTTTGTGCAGGCGGGAAGGTTTGGCTCCTGCGATAAAGTATAATGGCCAACTGATAAAAGGAACCCAGAGAGCGCTTATTTTGAGGTATTGGACGACCACAACATAGAGAGCGGCAACAACAGCTATCATTAAAGCTACCGGTAAAAATTTTTTTATTGTCATATAACGAGTCCCGCGAAGCGGGACGAAGTTGAAGAAGAGAACGTAGTTCTCTTCGCCCACTATTTGTTATTTATTAAGAGATCGACCTTTACGGCAATTTTTATCGAAGGATTTCTTCTATTTTTTTCACCACGTCTTCTGGCAGGATATTAGCTTTCACCAAATAAGCGTCTGCCCCGGATTTTAATCCTTTTTTAATTTCTTCATGGCTTCCTAAATTGCTAAGGATGATAATTGGAATTTTTTTAGTTTTATCTTCTCTTTTTATTTTTTCCAAAACCTCAAAACCGCCGATGCCCGGCAAAATCAGGTCCAAAAGAATAATATCGGGAATTTCTGTTTCAAGTTTTTTAAGCGCTCCTTCTCCGTCAATTGCCAAATTTGTTTCAAAACCCGCCCTTTTCAAAGCGCCCATTATCAGGCTGGCAATAAAATCGTCGTCTTCAATAACTAGAACTTTCTTTTTCATCACCTACGAATCCCGCGAACGGGATGAGTGAGTCGAAGAGCTTCGCTCTTCTCCACCTACGTCCTGCTTTGCAGGACTTGGTAGTTGAGGACGAAGTCCTCATCGCCCTTTTATTATAACTTAAATCTCCAAAAAAGAAATCCACAGCAAAAAGCAGGTTTCCCTTTCATTGCTAAAAAGGACATAATTCTCTATAATGAATAACATAGGCGAAGAGGACTTCGTCCTCTTCTTCACCTTCGTCCCGTCAAAGAGGACTGCGTCCTCTTTTCCACCTTCGTTTCCCTTGGAAACTCGGTGCGGGACTCGGTAATAAACATTTATAATATAAAATATATGTCTATGACTAGAGTTATTTTAATAATCGTTGTGGCATTAATTCTTTGGGCGATTTTAACATTTAATAAACTCATTGCCTTAAAAAACAGGGCAAAAGAGGC
>JAUSLA010000068.1 GCA_030646565.1 bacterium | reverse complement strand
ATATTTAAGCGGCCATTCAACCGCCTCTTTCAGCTCTTCTTTTATTTCTTCCAAACCACCGACATCACTCCATTTTACATCCGGGACCTCAACAAAAACTTCGCGTATAGCCGAAGGCTCAACTTCTTTCATCGCATCCAGGAAGTTATCCATAGTTACCTCTAACTTCATCAGAGTCTCATAAGGAATATCCTGCAGTTCAAAATCAATCTTAGGCAGAATTTTCCTTAAAGCCGACATCGCCGCTTCCCGCGCCAAGGCCTCCAGATCCGCTCCGACAAATCCGTGAGTGATCTCTGCCAGTTTTTCGCGACTCACGTCTTCCGCTAACGGCATCCCTCTTGTATGTATCCCAAGGATTTCCAACCTTCCGTTTTTATCAGGTATTGGGATAGAAATCTCCCGATCAAATCTACCCGGCCTTCTTAAGGCAGGGTCTATAGCATTAGGTATATTTGTCGCGCCGATAACGATGACCTGTCCCCTAGACTCTAATCCATCAAGCAATGATAAAAGCTGCGCCACTACACGCCTCTCGACCTGCTTCTCGCCACCCATCTCTTCTCTCTTAGGAGCGATGGAATCTATCTCGTCTATAAAAATTATTGCAGGGGCGTGGGCTTGAGCGTCTTCAAAGACGCTTCTTAAGCGGCCTTCGCTCTCACCATAAAATTTACCCATGATCTCAGGTCCGGATATATGCGTAAAGTAAGCGTCTGTTTCATTGGCAACCGCGCGAGCGATCAAAGTTTTGCCTGTGCCCGGAGGGCCGTAAAGAAAAACACCCTTTGGCGCGCCTATCCCCAGCCTTTCAAATACCTGTGGATATCTTAATGGAAGCTCTATCATTTCCCTGATCCTTTGAACCTGAGAGCCGAGTCCGCCGATATCCTCATAAGAAACCTTGCTTTGCTTTACCTCTCCCTGCCCCTTTACCTCCATTCTTATTAAGGTAGCGGCATTTATCAATACCGGGCCTTCTGGAATGGTATCCACCACTTTAAATTCACAGGACCGTGACCCGAAAAACGTAGCCCTGACCTTGTCACCAGCAATCACGGGCAGCCCCTCTATCAGAGAACCTAAATATTTGGTATCACCATCTCCTCGAAGCAGGCTAGACGTCGTCAAGGGCGCGAGGGTAATCTTATTGGCGGGTTTGGAATCAACTTTATTTATTTTTACTTTCTCATCCAATCCTATCTGAGCATTTTCTCTTAATATACCATCTATCTGTATGATCTTTTTACCCCTGTCTTCGGCATAACAGGGCATTGTCTTCGCCGGTGTCTTTCTTTTGCCATTAATTTCTATAATATCGCCTACCTCCAGCCCGAGCTCCTTCATATCCTCCGGATCAATCCTGGCGATCGCCCTACCCACATCTTTTGACAGGGCTTCTTTTACTTTCAACGTTAACCCCTTATCGTTTTTTTTAGCCATCACTGAAATAACCTCCTGGACATTTTTTCTAACGATTCAATGCCCTTAACTTCCTGGGCCTGTAAAGGTATAACCATAGTTTTTAAGCTACTAAATTTTCTACGTATCTGTTTTATGTATTCTTCCTGGGCTTTACTTTTTTCCCGGCAAAACTGACAATCCCTCGACTCCAAAACATTATTCACCAATAACTGCCTTACCTTTATGCCATACCTGTTTAAATCGTTTACTAATTTCTCTGTTTCTAAAATCGCCATATCTTCAGGAATAGTAACTGCCACAAACTCAGATCTTTTCCCATCTTTAAGTAAATTTTCTATTTTTTTTACAGTCTTCTTCATCTCCACTAAAAAATCATCACCTTCATCAGGGCTATACTTGCCGGAAAAGCTCTCTACCATATACCTGTATTTCCAACGCATTTTGGCCAAGACCTTAATCCACTCATCCAATAATTCAGGTAGAGTCAAAAGCCTCAACGCATGGCCAGTAGGAGCGGTATCGACAATATACTTATCAAATTTTGCATCATCTATCAAATCTACGATAGTCTTAAAACCCATTACTTCATCTATCCCGGGAATAGGCAAAGCAAAGAAAGCGTCTACATCTTCCTGGTCTAAATAGGTAGAGGTGTCAAAAATCTTTTTTATTTTACTCTCGTATTTTATTTTAAATTGTGAAAGAGCTTTTTGTGCGTTTACTTCCAGCGCGCTTAAGTTCTTTACGCCTTGAACCTCTTTTATCTGGTCTCCAATTTTCTGGCCTAAACTATCTGAGAGTGAATGCGCCGGGTCGGTAGAAATAACTAACGTCTTAAAACCCTCTTTAGCTAAATAAAGGCCTGCGCTTGAGGCGCAGGTCGTCTTTCCCACTCCACCCTTTCCA
>JAUSLA010000064.1 GCA_030646565.1 bacterium | reverse complement strand
CTTAACTCCCAGCACAACATATTATTATCGGGCAGTTTCACACGCTTCTTTAGCCATTAGCCGTGAATATAGCTTTACCACTTTAGGAGTAAAAGAAATAGGGAAGATTGAGGGGGAAGTTGAAGTTCCGCCTGGAGAAGAGACACTCGCAGGAGAAGAGATTTTGGCTCAAGGAGAAATAACGGAGCTGCCAAAAGAATTAACTGGAGAAAAATCATCCAAAGAAGCGACCGAAGAAACAATGGCTTTGCAAGAAACCGAAAAAAAATCCTTTGACAAGATATTCGCTGCTGGAGGATTGTTGGCGGCAATTAGCGCTGCGCCGCTTAACTTAACAGTAATTTTAATTCTGGCCGGAGTTGTTATAATAGGGTTATTAATTTTGAGATTAACCAGAAAGAGGAAAATTAAAAGTTAATTTTATATATTTTTTGGTCGTTGAGAAGATAGATGGTTTTTCCGTCGGCAGAAACGGCAAAATCCAGCAAGTTGTCAAACTTTTCGCTTTGGAATTGTTTAATGACGGCTCCGGCTTTGTCAATAATAATTATTCTTTTTTGAGAGGGCTCCAACAAATAAAGATAGGAAAGCTGGGGCAAAGTAAAGAGCTTGGTGAAATCTTTGGGCTCGGGGAAAATATCCAAAGTTAAAGTTTTTTCAAGATTGCCGAGATAATATTTTTTGACAGAGTTTTCTTTGGTTAAAACCCAAATTGAACCGTCGGTTGCCATTGATTTAAATTCAGCGGCAATTTTTATTTTAGGGTTCAGCCAGGACTGGGGGGAGCTCCATTGAGATTCTCTCAAGAAGGGGTATTTTATAATTTCATTTGCTTTTTCTTCCAAAAAATAAAGATTGGAAAGATAAGAGGTAAAATCAACGAAATTAAAGTCGGCAGACGGCGGCTCAAGTGAAAAGGGAGATTTAAATTGCCCATCTTGAAAAACAATTAATTCATTCGGCTTTGAGAATAAAAAGAGAAAATCTGCTTCTGCCGAAGCAAAATCAATTTTTTTGTCCAAGGGGATAATTTTCCCTTCGCCATTTTGATTTACCTCAAAGACGTTTTTTGTATAAGCGTTGAAAACATAGAGGTTATCCTTAAAGGAAACTATTTTTTGAGACGCGAATTCCCTTGGCTTTATTTCAATGAATGGCGTAATGTCTTGAATTGTTTCCAGTTTGTTCAATTGATACAGATTTTCTGAAATTTTCTTTTGGAGAACCGCAACCAGGCCGGCAAAATCAGAAGGCAGGGTTGCGGAGATATAGCTTAGAGGAGAAATTTCCTCCCAGCTTTCTTTGAATAAATCATTTGCTTTTTTTTGGGCTTGAGGGCTGGTTTTCGAAATTATTAAATAGCCTTCCGCCCGATTTACTTTTTCTTCAATTTGATTAAGCTGGGCTTTGTAAACTCTCAATTGCGCCTCTTCTTTTTTCTGGAAAACAAAAAATCCGAAAGCCAAAAATAATATTAAAGATAAAATTAAAACAGCATTTTTATTGAATAAGAACTTTTTAAGAGCTGGTAGCGGCCATTGCGGAAATTTTAATTCGGGGAATCTTATTTTTATCTTTTTTGCTTGTTGAAGGCGTTTTGGCAGCTTCGGTTTTAGGAATTTTTTAACAATAGCCGCAAACGGCGAAAAAACTTTTTTCAGAGAAAATGTTTTTAAGGTTTTTGGCTGCGCTAATGTTTCTTTTTCCTTTGAAAAAGGTTTTTCGCTGCAGGATATTACGAGACAAACGCCGGCGATTTTTAATAATTGCTCTTTTTTGATGCTGAAAATTTCTTTTAAGGCCTTGAATATGTTTCCGGAATACGGCAAAAAAGAAAGCTTGGCGATTTTGGCCAAAAGATTTTCTCTTAAAAAGATATCCGCAATCTCTTTTGTAAGGATAAGAATAATATCGTTTTTGGCCAATTTTCCGGAAATGATATTTCCAAAAACCTTTAAGGGATAAGGTTCAATTCCCTCAAAATCAAGCTTGTGGTCAATATCTATAATCTGCCCCCCTCTTAACAAATAAATCTTTGTTTCCCCAACTTTAGTAAAATACAAATCGGATTTTGATATAGCCATTGCAACAAATCCCAGATTTCCCAACCAGCTTACATCTCCCCTTTTAGAGATTGTTTCCAAATGTTCGTTTGCTTTTTTTAAGGCCTCTTTCAGGTTTTTTTCCGACCCGGTTAAAACTGTTTTGTAATACCTTTCTTTGATTGTTTTTGCCAGACTTTCCAAGAAGCTGATATTTTGCGGCAAGACATTTTTTAATATGCCCGCCATATACAAACCTCCCAATCTTTTTTCGGAGATATTTTCCGGTTCGTAGCAAAAACTGTCAAAAATTAAATCGGGCCCGGTTTTTGGCGAAGCGCTCTTATGATAAGGATTGAAATGAAATTCAAATATCTGCATTCTCCCATTTTAGCAAACTTTACAATTTTTAGAAAATTTACTAATCTAACTTAAACGGGCGGTTAGCTCAGCGGCAGAGCGCTGCATTCACATTGCAGATGCCACAGGTTCGAATCCTGTACCGCCCACCAAATATGAATTGGCGCAACTTGCCTTTTTTTCGTTTTATGCTAACCTGCCCTTAGATACCGAGTTCCGCGAAGCGGAAGCGAGTCGAAGAACGTTCGTTCTTCTCCACCTGCATCCCGCTTCGCGGGATTTGGTAGTTGAAGAAGGGGACGCAGTCCTCTTCGCCATATATGCTTAACTTTGAGGTCGCAGCAGTAATATTACTTTTTGTTTTCGCGGTTTTTTACGTTTTTAACAGCGTTTTGCCGCCGGAAATATCAGCATCGTTACTTTCTCAGATAAAGGCTTTCGGATTGTAATTGTAATGGAAAACCAAAAACCTATTCAGTTATCCCCGAATTCTTTGAATCTTTATCTTGAGTGTCCTTGCTGTTTTTGGCTGGAAAAGAAAGAGGGGATTAAAAGGCCCCAACCCTACCCCTATGCTTTGAATATGGCCGTTGATGTTCTTTTGAAACAGGAATTTGATGAATACAGAGCAAAAAATGA
>JAUSLA010000056.1 GCA_030646565.1 bacterium | reverse complement strand
TTGTAATATAAAGTAAAGGTCGAAAGTAAGTAAAAAATTATAAAACAAGTCGAAGAGAACTTCGATTCGTCCCGCACCCGAGTCCCGCAAAGCGGAACGAAGGGTAAAGAAGAACGAATGTTCTTCGCTAAAGCGGGATTCGGTTTATGAAAAATATTTGGCTTTCAATTCTCGCAATTATTGCAATTTTAACTGGCGGTTGGTATGTTTACGTGGCTAAAGGAGGCCCCAGTATTCCATTTGACGCTTTAACCCACGGCCTAATGGCTCTAATTGCCGTTTATGTCTTTGGGAAAATTCGGGAAGCTTACAAACGCACCCAAAATATAACTTATAAGTATTTAAGTTATTTTATTTTCGGATGGATTATCGCCGGCTTTTCAGTAGCCATTGGGAATTTTTATTTCTTTGATAACCCTTTTCTTTTTGGTTGGGCGTTTGCGATTGCGGTATTGGCTCTTTTTCCGGCCGCTGCGTATTTTGTCAGGATTCCCTTTAACCTGAAAAATGCTTTTGGCTTGGAAAAATTAGCTTTCTGGGCGGTTTTAGCGGTCGGGGCTGTTATTATCGGGATGAGCGTTTTGAATTTTCCGCAGCCTTTTGTAAACGAGAGCGGATTTACACAGTTTAACAGTCCTTTGCCAGCGCTTTTAGGAACTTTGCCGTTTACTGCCTATGCTTTGGTAACAGGGCTTTTGGCGTTATTCTTTTTTGTTGAGGCGGGCAGAACCAAGGAGAAGTTGGTAAGAATGAGGTCGGTCTTTATCGGGGTGGGCACTCTGCTTTCGGTAGGGTTGGGTTTTCACATTTTCGGCGGAGGCCTGTTGTCGTCTTGGGGGGAATTATCTGTTGCCGTCGGATTTCTTGCAATTTTAGCGGGAGTTTTATACAAAGATTAGGACACAAATCTTTTTAATAAAGGAGAAGGCCTTAAACAAGCGTTCTCTTTTATTATTGATTTATTTGTGTTAAAATAGGCGAAGAGAACTGCGTTCTCTTCTTAATTTGCCCGAGCGTAGCGAAGGGTGGAAAAGAAGATTTATCTTCTTTGACTATCCCGCTTAGTCGAAGAACGTTCGTTCTTCTTCACCCTTCGTTGCGACTCGGGTGCGGGACTCATAAATGATAATTTATACTGGAGAGGTACCGAAGTGGTCATAACGGAGCCGCCTCGAAAGCGGTTAGTCCCCTTAAGGGACACGTGGGTTCGAATCCCACCCTCTCCGTCTTCGCCTCGTTGAATCTTTGGCGAAGGCGAGCCAGTAGATATTTTCTCGGCGAAGCTTCGGCGAGAAAATATCCGACAATATATGTTTCAATTTCTCAAAAAAGAAAAAAAAGAGCCGAAAAGCTTGAAAGAGATTTTGGTATGCCTGAATAATCTGGAGGAAACTTCAGAAAAGCTTTCTCAAGAGATAGAAGAACTAAAAAAAGAAGGCAGGTTAGCAACCCAAAAAGTCGGAATGATTAGATTCAGCCCCTTTTCAGATGTCGGAGGGGACCAGAGTTTTTCCATTGCTTTGCTGGATGGCCAAGATTCAGGAGTGGTTATTACCAGTTTATACACCCGAGAAGAGAATAGGGTTTATGCTAAGCCTATTAAAAATAGCATTTCAGAATACACTTTGTCTGAAGAGGAAAAGAAGGCAATAGGCAAGGCCAAGGGCCTTAAATGACTAATTACTATCTTCGTTTTTGCTACGCAAAAACTTGATGAAAAAAGAGAAACAGGAAAATCCAAAACAGAATTTTGCTACGCGGCCTCCGGTGGTGGTGGTTTTGGGGCATATTGACCATGGTAAAAGCTCTTTGCTTGAAGCGATTAAAGATTTCAAGATTACTGCCAAAGAATCAGGAGGCATCACCCAGCACATCGGCGCTTATCAAATTGAAGAACAGGGAAAAAAAATCACTTTCCTGGACACGCCCGGCCATGAAGCATTTTCCCAAATGAGGTCTCGGGGAGTCAAGGTGGCAGATATCGCTATTTTAGTCATTGACGCAGGCGAAGGGGTAAAAGCCCAGACGAAAGAAGCAATTTCCCATATTAAAAAAGCAGAAATTCCTTTCATCATCGCTTTGAGCAAAACAGATAAGCCGGAAGCCAATCCCCAAAAAGTCAAAAGAGAACTGGTTCAAGAGGATATTTTGGTTGAGAGTATGGGAGGAAAAATTCCTTCGGTGGAAATTTCGGCTAAGACAAAAAAAGGCATACCGGAGCTTTTAGAGGTAATACTTCTGCTCGCTGAAATGGAAGGATTAAAATCAGAGCCAAAAAATCCTGGTCAAGGAGCAATTATTGAATCTTATTTGGATAGTTTGAGAGGTCCGACAGCCACCTTGCTTTTAATTGATGGAACATTGAAGTCCGGAGATATTGTCGCCACTCCCTCGGCTTTTACCAAAATTAAAAGTTTGGAAAATTTCCAAAAAAAATCTATCCGGGAGGCCTTTCCATCCGACCCTGTAATTGTTTTTGGTTTCAGCCAAGCGCCAAAAGTCGGCGAGGAATTTAAAGTTTTTCCGGATATGAAAGCGGCCGAAGAAAATCTTCAGCCGCAAATAAAAAAGAAAAGTATTTCCATTATTGAGGTTTTAGAGGGTCAGCGCGTTTTAAATTTGATTTTGAAAACAGATGTTCTGGGCTCTTGCGAAGCCATTGAAGGGATTTTGGATAATCTTCCCCAGGAAAAAGTTATTTTGAAAATTCTTAAATCAGAGGTGGGCGACATCAATGAGTCTGACATAAAAATAGCTCAAGGAAACAGAGCTTTAGTTTTAGGATTTCGGGTAAAGATTGGTCCGGGAGCAAAAATATTAGCAGAAAAAGAGAAGATAAGAATTATAATTTTTGAGGTTATTTATGAGCTAGTGGAGGAGGTAAGAAAGTTTATGGAAAAAATAACGAAACCGACCGAAGTAAGGCAGGACCTTGGCAAAATGAAAGTCTTGGCCAGATTTTTTGCGGAAAAAAACAGACAGATAATCGGCGGAAGGGTGATAGAGGGGGAGGTCAGAAAAGGCAGCCAGGTTGAAGTTTTTAGAGCGGAAGAAAAAATTGGCCAAGGGAAAATGGTGAATCTTCAGAGAAGCAAAAAAGACGCGGAGTCCGTTTCAAAAGGAGAAGAATGCGGCGTTTTGTTTGAAGGAGATACCAGAATTGAAGACGGAGACGTTCTTCAATTTTATATTGAAGAGCGAAGAAAAAGCGAACTTTAAGACCTACTGTGAAAGAGCGCATCTTACAAATAAACCAATTGATTAAAAGAGAGTTATCGCAAATTATTTTGCGCGAGATAGAGTTTCCTTTAGATGTTTTAGCGACTATTACGCGGGTAGAGACCACCCGGAAAATAGACGAAGCGAAAGTATATGTCAGCTGTTTGCCGGAAAGCAAGGCAAAATTGATTTTAAATATTTTAAATAGGTGCATTTACCGCCTTCAGCAGCTTTTGAACAAGCGGTTGAGAATGAGGCCGATTCCGAGAATTGTTTTTATTGAGGAAAAAGAAACGATAAAAGCTGGCAGAATTGAGGAAATCTTGGAAAAAATTAAGATTGAAAAATAA
>JAUSLA010000054.1 GCA_030646565.1 bacterium | reverse complement strand
CTGTTGCAGTGGTCGTCGTTGGACGGGATAGTGTATTTCACACCCGTCTATAGCGACGGTTCTCTCGGCCCTGTCGTCAGAACGGCGATCGAAACCAACGATCGTCGATTCTCCGCCAAGCTGGCGGAAATCGAAAAGGATTGGGTCGGGCAGGAAAAGCCCTAACCAATTCAAAAGGGAAGTCGCATTGACTAATTTGCGGCTTCCCTCCCATACTTCAGCCCATTTCAATGAAGCGGTCTGAAAGATGGGAAAGAACATTGAAAACCAAGTCCCGCTTTGCGGGACGAAGGTGAAGAAGAGGACGAAGTCCTCTTCGCCTGCCGAAAAAATTTTGCGAAACAAAAATTAACGGGGCAAGAAAAAACAGCATTACGCTGTTCAAAAAACCGTTTTTGAGATAAGGTTGGCTACAACAGATCTACTCCTAATTTTTCTTGGATAACTTTCTTTAATCGGTTAATATCCATTTTCATAATTGTAAATTCATCTTCTATGACCGAGTCCCGCTTTGCGGGACGAAGGTGGAGAAGAATGAACATTCTTCGACGTCAGTAAGGCGCTTCAGGAATTTATCAAGTGTTGTCGCAAGACGGTCGAATTTCTGGTCTATTCTGATTTCCATTTTTTTCAGTTTTTCGTCAACAGAAGAAAGAATATCAATTTTTGTTACAGCCAATCTTTCATCAACAGCCGAAAGAATAACAGATGTCTGTTTGTCAAGGATTTTTTCAATATCTTTCAGCGCTATTGTTTTTTCAGCTTGTTTTTTCGCCATGAATTTGATTACCTGATTTTAATTCTATCAAACCGTAAATTCATGTCAATCGCGGGAAGAGAATTGCCCTTAGCTTGTCAAAGGGTAGTTCTCTCCCTACATTCGCGAGAAACTCGCGTGCAGGACTATATGTCCGAAGGCGGGGGAGAAGGAAGAAGAAAGAAAATGATAGCTACTAGATCTAGGTTTGGTTCAGTTGGGATTACGATGGAGGACGGAAGGGTGGGTTGTCAAGACTGCGGTTATCTTAACCGCAGCGGGGCAAATCATTGCGCCGGGTGTGGAGTCTATCTTCTCAGCCCATTCGGGCTGGACAAGATAAGGAGGTTCCACAAATGCCCCAATCCCAAGTGCGGTAGAATATTTTCTACCGCGCGCCGAGTGGCACCGAAGGGGTGCACGGAGTGTTTCTTCCATTTTTGAAATAAAGGGGGGAGTGACAAATTCATTCCCCTCCATACTTCAGCCCATTTCAATGAAGCGGTCTGAAAGATGGGAAGGAGAGGAAAATGTGGATTTCCGTCGAAGAGTTTCTGACGCGTTGGGGCGTCTACAACGCGCAGAATTTCGCCGCGGTCTCGTTTCTCCTTGAAAAAATAGGAGTACAAACAAAGATCGACAGCGAACTTGGCCTGATGGTTTTGGCCAAGGAATAAATGAGAGGGAGTGTCGTAAAAGACATTCCCCTCCATACTTCAGCCCATAAAACGTTGTGGATTGAAAGATGGGAAATTAAAATTTGAATTTATAAATCCAGTCGTGAGGACCAATAATAAGAAAGAGAACTTTATTTCCGTTAATGAAGCGAAAGACAATTCTATATCTTTTATCAATACGAAAACTCCATACTTGTTTGTTTTTTGGCTCTAATTTCTCTGTGTGGAGCGAAGGATGAAAAATATTTTGACGGAAAAGTTTTTCTTGTTTTTCAGCTTTCTTTTGGATAGCGGTTGGTAAATCTTGATAGCGTTTTCGAAATTCTTCAGTAAGAAAGATTTCCAACATGGGATTTATTTTCTTAATTCTTTAAGAGATTTAATTTTTCTGATTTTACCAGTTTCGTAATCTTTTTCTGCTTGATCCAAGCTCTTTAAAAATTCAGGACTAAAAAGACCAAGATTAGCTGCTAACCTTTCAAATTTATTAACATCCATTTCAACCAAAATTTTTCGTGGATGAGTTAAGCGAGGTTTAATTGTAATAGTAAGAGAAGCCATATTAATTTTAGATTATCATTTTTGAAAAGAATGTCAAATTCAATGCGGATAGAGCGGATAGAGAAATACAGACAGGTTTAATCCCTCGGATTAAACGCCCTGTAGATTATGACGAGAGAATTGCCCTGAGCTTGTCGAAGGGTAGTTCTCTCCTCATATTCTCGCCAAAGGCGAGTGCGGGGCCATGTGTCCGAAGAGGAGGAGAGAGAAAGAAGGAAGAAAATGAAAAGGGTAGTGGTCTATTTTTTGAATGGGAAGAAGATGACAGGGGCTACCGATTCCCTGCCAAATTCTGGATGCACGGGGTTTTTGATGACCCCAGAGCGGGACAAAACGGAGCGGGTCTTTGTGAGCCTTGCGGGCACGAGGATAGTGCGCTGGCACATGCCAGCAGAGAGCTCGCCGGCGCAACTCGAAGTTGGTGGTGACCCGAATTTCGTCGCCACAATGGCGGCAAAAGAAAAGTCCTAACCAATTCAAAAGGGAAGTCGCATTGACTAATTTGCGGCTTCCCTCCCATACTTCAGCCCGCAACAAAAGTTACGGCCTGAAAAATGGGAAAGGAGACGAGAGATGTGGATTAATGTGGTGGAGTACCTGACCAACTGGGGAGCTTACAACACACAAGTTTTCGCCGCTTTGTCAGAGCTTCTTGAAAAATTAGGGGCTCGGACAAGGGTAGATCCCGACCTTGGGCTTATGGTATGGGTCAAGGCATAGTGCGGCGCGACCGCAGGAAAAAAAGGGGAGTGTCGCAAAAAAAGCACATTCCCCTCTATACTTCAGCCCGCAACAAAAGTTACGGCCTGAAAAATGGGAAATACTTTTTTTGATCGCGGTTTTAAAAATAGTAACTATTCTTGCTGAAATTTTTCTTAAAGTTTTGAGAAAAGCTTCAGCGAGATTAGTGGGATTCTGCTGGAAAAGCAAGAAAGGAGAAAAGCCACAATGCTAAAAATGCTATTGGAGACTTTGTTTCTATCTTTGGTTATGTTGCTCCTCTTAGCTTTCGTGGGTTATTCGCTTATCATGGCTATCGCGGCCGCCCTTAATTTCTACAGGTAGCGGCACCATCCGAGTAACTATCAAGGGTGCGATATCTCCACTAGATCGCGTTAGCAACGAGGAAGCGTTGAACACTTCGCTTCCTCCCATACTTCAGCCCATTTCAATGAAGCGGTCTGAAAGATGGGAAATATTGAGGCCAAGGGCGCTTTCGCAAAGCGAGAAAATTCTCTCTCTTCCGCTTTGCGGAAGCACCTTTGGTCTTGACACATATTAGAAAAAGATTAAAATTTAAATAGTAGCTATATTCAGATTCCTCCCGCATTACCGAAGGAGAGAATCGCGGAAAGGTCGGGCTACTAGAAAAGATTATATCAATCAGTAATCCAGATAGATTATGACTAAAGAATCAAGCGATAAAGATTTCCTTGAGTATATTGTAAAGGCCTTGGTTGATCATCCTGAAGATGTCACAATCGACCGCAAGGTTGATGAAATGGGAGTTTTGCTTTCTTTGAAGGTGAACTCCGAAGATATGGGTCAGATTATTGGCAAAGAAGGTTCTACTGCCAGATCCATAAGAAGTTTAGTCCGCATTGTCGGTCTTAAAAATCACGCAAGAGTGAATTTAAAGATCGAAGAGCCGGAAGGAAGCACAAGACCGGTTCGCGAAAGGAGAACTTCCGTAGGAGGAGGAGACTTAGAAGAGTTGAACCTATAGCCGAGTTCCGTACCGAGTTCGCCTTTGGCGAACGAGTCGATGAACTTTCGTTCATCTCCACTCTTCGCTGCGGCTCGAGCTCTTAACGAAATCAGAGAACAGTGCTATGATTAAAAATAGCGCTGTTTTCGTTAATCCCTACGAATTACGAATTTTTACGAATAGGCGATGAGGACTGCGTCCTCATCTTCACCTTCGTCCCGCAGAGCGGGACTCGGTATATGATTTTTGACATTATTACAATATTTCCTAAAATCTTTGATTCGTATCTGAAAGAATCGTTTATAAAAAAAGCCCGGGAAAAAGGGCTTATTAAAATTAATATTCATAATTTAAGAAACTGGGCAAAAGACCGCCGCAAAACGATCGCTGAGGCCTCGCCTCATCTCTCACCTCGCTCGGCTTCGCCTCGCTTGGTAGTAGACGACAGGCCTTTTGGAGGAGGGCTGGGAATGGTGCTAAAAATTGAGCCGATTTACAAAGCAGTAAAAGAAATAAAACAAAAAGAAAAAAACAAAAATAGAAAAGTTAAGGTGATTTTATTTACGCCGAGGGGAAAAAAGTTTAACCAGCAGACAGCTTATAAATTGTCTAAATTAGATAGGATTATAATGATTTGTGGCAGGTATGAAGGGGTTGACGAGAGGGTCGCAAAACATATTGCCGATATGGAGTTATCAATTGGAGACTATGATTTAATGGGAGGGGAGATTCCGGCAATGGCGGTTACAGAGACAATCGCGCGATTGATCCCTGGCGTTTTGGGAAAACCGGAATTGCTGGAAGAAAGAATTACAAAAGAAAAAGGATTTATTGAGTATCCGCAGTATACAAGGCCGGAAAGTTTCTCGCCCCGGGCGGGAAAAAAATGGCAAGCGCCAAAAGTTTTATTGTCCGGCCATCACAAAAAAATAGGGGAGTGGAGAAAAAAATACGGCAAGGTTATTGAAAAATAATAATTTTTCTGTTAAAGTAATTCAAATGGGTAGGTGGCAGAGCAGCTATTGCACCAGACTGTAAATCTGGCGTCTTCGGACTTCGGGGGTGCAAGTCCCTCCCTACCCACACTTCGACTCGCTTCGTTCGCTAAGTGTAAATAATTTTGCCGATGTAGCTCAGTTGGCAGAGCGGCTCCATGGTAAGGAGTAGGTCGCCGGTTCGAATCCGGCCATCGGCTCCACAACACAACAGACATCAGTTTTTGCCTTTGGCAAAGAAAGCGAGGTTTGATGGAATTCTTGACAATCAATTCCACCTACATTAAACTGAACATAGATAGCAAACTTTAATAAAAAGGTCGCAAAGTATTTATTTTGTAAAAATATAGTAAAAATATGATGAATTTTAAAAAATATTTAATCGTTGCGACCGCCTTGATTGTGGTTTTCGTTATTGTGGGAGCGGCAAGCGCTCGACTAGTCGTTGATAAAGGAGATAAAAGAGTAATTGCTCATACCGAAGAAGAGGTGAACAAAGCGGTTGCTTTAGGTTGTAAAGTTGTAAGAGAAGCCAAGACATTAAAAGCCCTTAGTTGTCCGCAGGGAGTAGCCGAATCTTTATCCCTTGCCGAGGATGTAAAAGTTTTTTCTTTAGACGATGAGGAAGTCGGCGTTTTGAGAGGTCCTCAACCTAGCGCGACGAGCGCTAACGCTAATCAGCAAATCGGCGCTGACATAGTTCATGCTTCCGGAAATACCGGCAGCAGCACAAAAGTCGTGGTTCTTGATACTGGATATAACTATTCTCACCCGGAATTGAGCTCCAGTTATCTTGGCGGCAAAGACTTTGTTAACAACGATAACGATCCGATGGATGACCAAGGTCACGGTAGTCATGTGGCGGGAATAATCACTGCCGATGGCATTGATCCTAAGGCCAAAGGCGTAGCTCCCGATGCGGGAGTTATCGCAGGTAAAGTACTTAACCAAAATGGTTCAGGCTATTTCAGCGATGTAGTAGCTGCCATTTACTGGGCAATAGACGGGCCTGACGGTATCTACGGAACTGTCGATGATTTCGACGCAGACGCTATTAATATGAGCTTGGGCACCGGAGCGCCTTATGTTTACAGGGGTTTCTGCAATGGCATTTTGCCTGATTTAACAAACGCCATCAAATATGCGATTGATAGAAATGTAACTGTAGTTGTCGCTGCGGGTAACAGCGGTGGCGCGGGCGTTTCTATTCCAGGTTGTATCAGTTACTCAACCACTGTTGGCGCAGTTAACAGCAGTGATCAAATCGCTAGTTTCTCTGGCAGAGGCAATGCTTTGGATATTACCGCTCCCGGAGTAAATATTTACTCCAGCGTTTTGGGAAGCGCCTACGCTACTTGGAGCGGCACAAGCATGGCGACACCTATGGTTGCTGGTGTCATAGCTCTTATTAAAAACGTTCATTCTGCATATACCCAAAGTCAAGTTGAAAGTAAACTCTTTTATACCGCAAAAGATTTAGGCAAGACTGGTAAAGATAAAGATTATGGTTGGGGCAGAGTAAGAGCAAATATAGCTGTTCAGTAATGAGTCCCGTGAAACGGGACGAGTCGAAGAACACATTCGTGTTCTTCTCCACCCCTCGCCTATCGGCTTGGGTGATTGAAGAAGAAAACACAGTTTTCTTCGCCATGCCGAATAAATAATTTTGGTTTTGATATTCTAAAAAGGACGGCATTTATAGCCGTCCTTTTTGGGACTGGTCAAAATCAAAATTTCCTGCTAAAGTAGGCGCAGGCGAAGTTGTAAATACTCTCAGAGAGAAAAGGTATTATTAGTAATTAAAGGGCGACGAAGACGAAGTCTTCATCTTCAGCTACCAAGTCCTGCAAAGCAGGACGCAGGTAGAGAAGAATACGAATGTATTCTTCGATTCGTCCGTAATATCGGACTCACTATATGGCGACAAAAAAACCATTTATAAAAATTCAGTGCGGAGATTGTAAAAAAATTAATTACTACACTCACAAATCCAAGCAAGCTGGTGAGAAGAAGTTAGAATTGAAGAAATTCTGTCGTTGGTGCCGAAAACACACGGCGCATAAAGAAACCAAGAAATAGACATCAAATTATGAAAGACTTAAAGGCAATAAACAATCTTTCTAAGCTTTTTAAGCTTTATCCTAAAATAAAATTAGTTTATCTTTTCGGCTCAAGGGCGAATGGAAAAATCGGTCCCTTAAGCGATTACGACTTCGCTGTTTATTTAGACGAAAAAGATCCTAAAAAAAGATTCGATTTAAGGTTGGAACTGCTTGGGAAAATTACAACAAAACTAAAAACCGAAAATGTGGACTTGTGCGTTCTAAATGATATTGATAGTCCCGAATTGAAATATAATATAATAAAAGATGGGATATTAATTTTTGAAAAAGAGCCATTTAAAGTGCTGTTAGAGCCGAAGATACTTAATGAGTATTTTGATTTTTACGCCTTGCTTTCAAGACATAAATTAACAAAGGCATAATGTCGAAGAACACATTTGTGTTCTTCTCCACCCTTCGCCTATCGAGTTTCGCGCAGTCGAAGAACTTTCGTTCTTCTTTACCCTTCGTCCCGCTTTGCGGGACTCGGGTGCGGGACGAAGATGAAGAAGAGGGTATAACCCTCTTCGCCTATCGGTTCGAGTATATGACAAATTTATCCGTAATTGAAAATAAAATAACTTCCGTCAAAAAATATTTGGGAATTTTACAGAATTTTAAAAAATATTCAAGAAAACAAATTGAAGATGATTTAAATATAAGAGGGGCTGTTGAGAGGTACCTTTATTTGGCGGCACAAGCAGCGATTGATACGGCTGAAGCTTTTATATCTTTAAAAAATTTACGGAAACCAACAACCATAAAAGAAGGGTTTGAAATTTTAGAAGAAGAGAAAATTATTTCTATTGAACTGCGTGAAAGAATGGTAAAATTAGCGGGATTTAGAAATTTTATCGCGCACGATTATGAAAAAATCAATTATGATATTGTTTACGATGTTTTGCAAAATAAATTACAAGATATAGAAAAGTTTTTGTCGCAAATAGAGAAAAAATTAAATTTAAGATAGTAGGCGGGGCGATGAAGCTGTTGCTTCATCTTCCCTTCACCTTCGGTAGGTAAAAAAAATAAGAGGGGGGCGTGGTGAAATGGCTATCATGAGAATCTCCAAAATTCTTGTTCCAGGTTCGAGTCCTGGCGCCCCCGCAACAACAAAAAGCGTCCTTTTTTCATCAGGACGCTTTTTCTTGTCTGTAAATTTTTTCCGCACCCGAGCGTAAGCGAAGAGTAAAGAAGAACAGATGTTCTTCGCTTACTCGAGCGAAGCGAAGAGTGAAGAAGAACGAATGTTCTTCGCTTATTTTCCCAAATAAACCGGCAGCTTTATACCCATTTTTCCTAAATTGTTCACAATCGAACCGATTAAAGCCAGAATAATTAAGAAATAGGCAACCGCAGCCAAAATTATCAAAGAGGGCAATGTCTGCGCTATCATTATTAAAACCGTAAATCCAAAAACATAGCCTAAAACAGGTTTCCACATAAAGTTTGCCGCTTTCCCCAAACGAAATTCTTTTTTTAGAAGAGCGGCGACAATCCCCAAAATAACATCAATCGCTATCAGAATGACAATCCATTGGATTCCGGTTGGTCCCAATAAAACGCTTAAATTCGACATGTTTGAAATATTTTTATAGTTTTCAGTTCCGACCTTTTATGATATGATACCAAAATACAAGACAAAGAACAATCAAAGTTTTAATTATAAATGTTTTAATATGAGCATATTAAATATAAAAAAATATCCCGACCAAATTTTAAAGAAAAAAGCGGCAGAAGTGAAAAAAATAACAAAGGATATAAAAACCCTGGCTTTTGAGATGATAGAAACTATGGACAAAAATCAGGGAGTTGGCTTGGCCGCTCCTCAAGTCGGGGAATCAAAAAGAATAATTGTAATTTATCGAATTAACAGCAGGTCTCAAAGGACGAGCCCGAAGGCAAAGCCGGAGGTTTTTATTAATCCCAAAATTATTAAAAAAAGCAGAGAAACAGAATATGACGAAGAAGGATGTTTAAGCGTGCCCGAAGTTTTTTTAAAAATAAAAAGGGCAAAAGAAGTGGAGGTGGAATCTCTTGATTTAGGCGGGAAAAAGATTCTGATAAAAGCAAAAGGTTTGCCGGCCAGGATTTTCCAGCACGAGATAGACCATCTCGATGGTATTCTTTTTTTCGAAAGATTGTCTTTTTGGCAAAAAACGAAATTTAAAACCAAGCTTTCGCGTCGCGAAAGCGCAGGTGGAAAAGAGAACGCAGTTCTCTTTGACTACCGAGCGAGGTAAAGCCGAGCGAAGGTTGAGAAGAAGACGCAGTCCTCTTCGACTAAAATTATGGCTCTAATAGATGATTTAATTAAAGAAAAGTGGTTAAAGACGCCGAGAATAATTGAGGCGTTCCGGAAAATAAAAAGAGCTGATTTTTTGCCCAAAGACATTGTAGATTTAGCCGAACTTAACGAGGCCTTGTCTCTTGGTTTTGGCCAGACAATTTCCCAGCCATTGGTGGTGGCTTTTATGTTAGAATTATTAGAGCCGAAAGAAGGAGACAAAATTTTAGATGTGGGTTCTGGTTCCGGTTGGACCAGCGCTCTTTTGGGAGAGATAGTCGGTGAAAGAGGAAAAGTCATTGCAATAGATATAGTTCCGGAATTGGTGGAATTCGGAAAACAAAATGCGGCAAAATATAACAGGCAGGGGATTGTGGAATTTGTTTGTACAGACGGTTCAAAGGGTTATATAAAAGAAGCTCCGTATGATAATATCCTGGCTTCTGCTGCCCTAGCCGCAGCGAAGGGCGGAAAAGAGGATTTATCCTCTTTGACTTCGGCGAGGGAAATCCCTCTGGCCTGGAAAAAACAATTAAAAGTCGGCGGAATAATTGTTGCCCCCGTGGGTAATTCAATTTGGCGACTTACTAAAAAAAGCGAAACAGATTTTAATGAAGAAGAGTATCCGGGTTTTGTTTTCGTCCCCTTGGTAGCCAAAGAGAACTGAGTTCTCTTTTCCACCATTTCGGTAGGCGGGGCGATGAAGCTGTTGCTTCATCTTCCCTTCACTCTTCGCTTCGCTCGAGTAAACAATGCATTATTTATTGAGGAAAAGATATTTAATTTGGCTGTTTATTGTTTTTATAATAGGAGGATTTTTTGCCGTAATGATTTATTTTCCAATAACTTCTTTATCTAAAGAAGAAGTTATTTTTAGCATTGAGAAAGGGGAAGGTTCGCGGGACATCGCGAACCATTTGGAAAAACAAGGATTGATAATGCGGGCGCCCATTTTTCGGCTTTACGTTTTAACCGTTGGCATTTCTGGGAAATTGCAGGCTGGAACCTATATTTTATCTCCTTCAATGAATATACCAAAGATAGCGGAGAAATTGGCAAAAGGAGATGTAGTTAAAACAAAAGTGACTATTCCTGAAGGATTTACTCTTTCAGAAATAGAAATGGAATTGACGTCGGAGTTCAAGGATCAAAATTCAAATCCTCGGCTTAAAAATAAGGGCTTAAATTTATACAAAAAAGATTATGATTTTTTGGCAGACGCTCTTGATGCGGCTGGCCTGGAAGGGTATTTGTTTCCCGATACTTATTGGTTTTCTTACGGCGCAGATGAGGAAGATATTATTAAAGCAATGCTGGATAATTTTGACAAAAAACTCACTCCTGACTTGAGAGAAGAAATTAAAAATCAAAAGAAAACAATTTTTGAAATAATTACTATGGCTTCTTTGCTTGAAAAAGAAGTCAAGACAATTGAAGACAAAAAATTAGTCTCGGGCATTCTTTGGAAGCGGCTGAAAATCGGTATGCCTTTACAGGTTGACGCTACCATAGGTTATATTATCGGAAAAAATAGCGCCGATATTTCATTGGAAGAAACCAAAATAGATTCCCTTTACAACACCTACAAATACAGGGGACTGCCTTTAGGCCCGATTTCCAATCCCGGGCTTGAAAGCATAATGGCTGCGGTGTATCCTACTGACAACCCATATTTTTACTATTTGTCTGCTTTTGACGGTAAAACGATTTTCAGTAAAATATTAAAAGAGCATAATTTGGCTAAGGCGAAATACCTTAACCCTTAAACAGCTTCGTTCCGCAAAGCAGGACTCGG
>JAUSLA010000040.1 GCA_030646565.1 bacterium | reverse complement strand
AATAACAGAAGTTATCGTCTTGGGCTGTACAGCTTGTGGAAGACGCTTGCCTATAAACAGTGGCAATGGCAGTGGATACATCGCTGCAGCCGTTGTTGTCTGAAACCGTTGCCTGCATAGGAACAGAAGTGGTTGCATTTTCGGTCAGAGATATGGCTGAATCATTGTTGAGTTTTACTTGGGAAACAACCGGAGCTACATTGTTAACGCTAAAAGTTGAGTTAAGAGTAGCAGGGCTGGAAGCAAAGCTGTGATTGTCAAAGACATACACATAATAGGTGTAGGCTGCGTCAGCTGTAGGGGTTGGGACGCTATAATTGCAGGTTGGGTCGGCTGTGCTTGTGGCATTGCACCATTCTCCGCCTCCTCCACAGCCAGAAGAAGTTCCGTCTGCTGCTTTGCAGGCATACATTGTCACAGTATCAACGCTTGCTGAATCAGCGTCAGTGCTGGAAGCGTAGATTGTTACTGTTGCTCCGGGATCTAAATTGCCGCTGCTGTTCACAGCGGTAAGGGAAGGAGCATGGTTTGTGGCAAAAGGAGAATACATGGCATCGATCGCTCCCGTTCCTTGGGAAACAGCGGTACATAACTGATTGGTGGAATCATCGTCGCAGGCAAAAGCGTACCAAGCGTTGTTTTCAGCGTCGCCTACTAAAGTGGTGTATGTCGCTGTTGTTGAAGCGGCAGAAGCGGCAGATGATGTAGCCCAAGTCCCTGAACCGTCGCAGGTAGGCCAGCCGCCAGTGGTTGAAGTTGCAGGCGCGGTGGTTGCTTTACAGAACAAATAATAGATATTGCTGCCAGCGTCCGTAGCTCTGCTCTCAAACGTTACAACACTGCCTACATTTGTCGGTGTGGTGGTAGCTGAACCCGGGTCTGATTCATAAACAGCGTTCCAGGTTGGGGCCGAGTTAACCACCGGCGCAGTATAATAAACAGTAATCCAGATGGCGTCAATAAAAGTAATAAAAGTTGTGCCAGCCGAAGAACCTTTGTAAGCCGAAAATGCAACGCCGCTGGTGTCAGTAGCGGTAAAATCTTCATCAGTCCAGCTTACTCCCCAAGTATTCGTGGCAGACCCATAAGTTGTTGACGCGTCGCTTGTGCCCCAATAATTTGTCCCATCGCGGAGATCACTTCCCGTGGTTGTGCCCTGTTTTACCAGCATAACGCTGCCATCAAGAATTCTGCTGATGTTATTGGCACTTTTTTCAACACTTACAACAATGCCGTTTATGGTGGAACTAGCTGGAATATCCCCTGAAGTAAAGCCGAAATTTGTCGCCATAATATATTTTGTCCATTGCCAGTCAGTAATCGAAGAAGTGGCGTAAGTATTATCGGCTGATGAAGAAGCGTTTTGGGGAGCAACCCAGGCAACAGTGCCACTGGCGGCGTAAGTAGTTTCAGTAATGGTCCCCGGATTTTTTTCGCTGGTGTTGGCATCCGCGGCAACCTGCCACTGCCTTATTTCCTGAAAATTAAAATCGGAAATATCCAGCGACTGCAAAGGCCCCAATAAATAAAGATAAGGGCTGATGTCAGGAGCGTCAAAAGTAAATTTTAATTCGTACGTCTCCCCTGCTTTCCAGTCAACCTGCCAGATAATTGTTTTTTCTTCGCCATTAATTTCCTCTCTGCTATTCCCTGCGTTAGTTATTGCAAAAGAACTTGGCAAACGCTCTTTCACTTCTCCGGAAAAATCCTGATTCGCTTTAATCTTAAATTGCATCTCGTAAGCGGATAGAGGATAAATTCTGGTGGGGCCTATTCTTTCTACATCAAAAGGTACCGAATTCCAAACTTCAAACGAATCATCTATTCTGCGCAATTCCGTTTGTCCGTCGTCAGCCATAAGGATTAAAGTCATTTTATAAAACCCGGCTGAACCGGTTTGATAATAAGAAAAATAATCGGGCATGTCCGTAACATTGTCTCCCGAGCACTGCCCGCTTTTTTGGATTGTCCCGTCGGCTGTTGAAAATGTTTGGACTTGAAATTGGGGATTTTTTACCTGCAAAATCAAATTGGCATCGCAAAGCGTATGGCCGTTGTCCTGCAAAGCCGCCATTTGCAGATACGCTTTTTCATCGGACAAGTAAATTGATTTATTTGTGTTTACTGCCAAAACTCCCCAGGTAAATTCCTGCTGTTGAGTGTATATTTTGCCGTTATCTTTAATCTCAATGTTTAACAAATGTTTTCCCGGTCTGATTTCGCGGGGTTTCTCCATTTCAACGGAAAACTCGCCATTTCGCTTATAATCTACAATCGGAGAAATATCCAAACCCGGCACAAAAACATTAATCTCTACATCTTTATATTCATCTCTAACAACGCTTAATAAATTGGCCTCCATTGACTGAACAAAATTTCTTTTTTTCTGGTATTTAAATTCAAATGCGGGCGCTTCGTCAACTTTGAAGTCCTTTTTATCGGAAAGCATCTCCAAAGAATATTCTTTTGCCGGGTCTTCTCCTATTTCCACTTCCAGCCAGACCGCGTCTAAATACACTTCTTGTCGCTTGTCTCCTGTTACTTGCTGCCCAACGTAAGTAAATCTTACCTTAAGATTGTTCAGGTCGTCCCAGTTTTCAAAAATCGGCAGGGCAAAAAGAAAATATCCGCCATTTAAGGCGTTAGAGATTTCATCTTCCAAATTAAATTCGCCGAGATTTTGCCAATCTCCGCAAAAATTATTTTGTTCTTCAGGAGGGCAGGGTTGAAAAGAATAATCAATTATTAATCTATCCCCTGCTTCTCCTTTCCCCGCCAAAGACAATCTTAATTGGACATTTTTTATTATTTTATCCTTTGAAGATTCTTCGGGAACGGAAAAATCGGAAAGAATAAGAACAGAGGATTGCTCTTTTATTTCGGCTGCGACCTCTATGGGCAATTCTTCGGTTACCGAAGCTTCAGTTGAGGTGGAGAAGAAGGAATCTTCTTCGATTGAGGTAGCTATCTCCCCGGTGGAAGTTGCTATTTCTTCTATCACCGAAGCTTCAGATGAGGTGGAGAAGAAGGAATCTTCTTCGACTGGTTTGTCCTGTTGAATTTCTTCGGCAAACGCTATGAAAAAGTTTTTTATCGCCAATACCGCGTCTTTGCCTTTTTGAATGGCATTTTTCAGGAATTCAGCAAAAGTATTTTTCAAAAAATAAAAAGGTTTATTCCAAAAACTAGAAGGTTGAGCTTCTTCAATTTCTGTTGAAGTTCCAGAAGTTGGCGCTATCTCTTCTGTTATTGAAGCCGTTTCCGGCGGAGTTATTTCTTCTGTCGAGGTACCCGCCTCCCCTGTGGAGGTTGGTATTTCTTCGGTTGATGTAGTTATTTCTTCCGGAATAATTTCTGGCTGGTTGGCTGGCGGTTCCTGTTCAATTTCAATCTGTAGATGTCCGACATCTACGGCTGGTTCGGTTTCAGCCAGAGAAGCAAAAGGATGAGCAGAATTTTCCGCGTTAAATTCTTCAATTCCTGTTGATTCATTCAAGTCCTGCGAAAAAACCGCTTGCGGATTCTGCCAGTCGCCGGTAGACGGGTCGCCGGAATAAAAACCGGGGATAATTTTAATTTCATTGTTGGACGCTTTGGCAAAGAAAATTTGGAATACGTAAAAAGCAAAAACAAAAAATACTAAAAACCCGATTAGAAAAAATTTAAGGCGAAGAGAACTGCGTTCTCTTCTTAAACCTTCACTCCGTTTTGCGGAACTCGGTAAATAAATTTTAAAAACTCTCGGCATAAAATAATATCAAAAAAACTCCTGACTTTCGGTCACTTTTTTTTCATTACTCTATTCTAACAAATTAAAACAATACAACAAAACAACCCCGCCAGAACATGTTCTGGCGGGGTTGTTTTTAGGTTCTTAAAGTTGTCCCGACGGCCAATCTATAAGGTCATTGGCCAACACCTTAGAATTAGTTTGAGAATTCTCGCAAACCAATCCTAATCGACACTGATTTTTTTAAACCTCTAGGCTTAAAAAAACTAAAAATGTAGTGATCCACCGACAGCTTCCGCTACCGGTGCCTTGTTACGACTTCACCCTTATTACTGACCTTACCTTGAACCGCGATAAACGCGACCTTTGGGTATTGCCAGCTCTCTTGGTGTGACGGGCGGTGAGTACAAGATTCAGGAACGTATTCATCGCCACATGGCTGATTGGCGATTACTAGCGATTCCGGCTTCATGAGGTCGAGTTGCAGACCTCAATCCGAACTGGGGGGCCGTTTGTTGGGATTAGCTCCGCCTTGCGGTTTCGCAACCCATTGTCGGCTCCATTGTACCACGTGTGCAGCCCAGGGCATCAAAGGGCCACGCTGACTTGGCGTCATCCCCGCCTTCCTCCCGGTTATCCCGGGCAGTTTCGCCTGACATATAAAACAGACGATGGGGGTTGCGCATGTTCACCCATTTAAGGGGGCGCCTCAAGGCACATGCTTACGACAGCCGTGCAGCACCTGGGATAGTGTCCTTGTGAGAAGTCCCATATTTCTACGGGATGTCACTATCCTGTCAAGCCCTGGTAAGGTTCCTCGTTTGTTGTCGAATTAAGCCACATGGTCCACCGCTTGTGTGAATCCCCGTCTATTCCTTTGAGTTTTAGCCTTGCGGCCGTACTTCCTAGGCGGGACACTTAACGCGTTAGCTTCGCCACCCGAAGGGTCGACACTTCAGATAGCTAGTGTCCATCGTTTACAGCGTGGTATACAAGGGTCATCTTGTAATTTTCTTCTGCTCCGATTACTCGGAGGATCGGACTATATCATTTTCTGAAGTTTTTCTGTAAATTTTCCATCTATTTTTCTTTTGGCCAATATATTTTTCAATAATTGCTTTGGAAAAATCGGTTAAATCACTTACTTCAGAAATCCAGCGTTGTTGTAAATCATGGTCTTTATACATAATCAAGACCTTCGGTAGCATTTCTACTACTTTTATTTGCGGTAATATTATCCGCAAAAACTTTTTTAATTCTTCGCTTGAACGAATCCATAAACGATAATATGTTTTTACTTTTCCTTTCCATTGTCTGGTTATCTTACCGATATGAACGTTTATATCCCATACTTTTTTTAAATATTGAGATAATATTTCCTGTTCTTCATAGAAAAAACCGTCTGTGCAAAATACACCTTTGCGACCATTTCCTATAATAGAACCGTCGTCAAGCCACCATATTGCCAAAGATAAAGGAGTTAATAAATTAAGCCATTTGCGGCGAATTTTAAATACCCCCTTTTTATGAGTTTTATCGTATAACTCGGTTAATTCTGGTATTGCCAGGCTTTGATATCGTAATTTTTGTCCGCCAAATCCATCGTTAACACCTGATTTCCAAAAACAATTTTCTCCTGAAATTTCCTTCAATTGATTCATTTTCCAGAAAAAATATTCTTTTTGTTTAACAGAATGGCGGAAAGAAAAACGAGCATTTTTATAATTATCGTTAATCTTTAACGAACCATCTCCTAGCAAAGAACCCAAAATCATGTCTTTGCAATTTTTTGACAAAAATGAATTAATCATTTTCTATCTTTTTGATTTACATAGTCTCTACGGGGTTATACAAAAATTTTACATTGTCATTTTGATTTTTGACTTCTGATTTTTTAACTTTTGCAAACTTCCCTCGGGATTGCCCATTTGACTAAATGGGATTCCCCGATACAGCTAGATGCTTATCATATTGTCGCCAACATGAAGGACACCATTTAGTCCATAAAAATTTTATGAACAAGGATTTATCTAATCCTTTTTTATGCCCACGCTTTCGTCTCTCAGCGTCAGGGTCGCCCTAGCTGAATGCCTTCGCTTTTAGTATTCCGGTCGATATCAACGGATTTTACCCCTACACCGACCGTTCCATCAGCTCCTAACGCCCTCTAGTCTGAAAGTATTTTTGGCATCCCCAAGGTTAAGCCCTAGGTATTTAACCAAAAACTTTTCAAACCGCCTACAGACTCTTTACGCCCAATAAATCCGGATAACGCTTGGGGGCTCTGTATTACCGCTGCTGCTGGCACAGAGTTAGCACCCCCTTATTCATCGCTTACCGTCTGCCTTGCGGCTTCGTCAACGATAAAAGCTCTTTACATCCCTAAGGACTTCTTCGAGCACGCGGCGTCGCTCGATCAGGCTTTCGCCCATTGTCGAATATTCTCGACTGCTGCCTCCCGTAGGAGTGGGGTCCGTATCTCAGTACCCCTGTTGGCGGTCATGCTCTCACACCGCCTACTCGTCATAGCCTTGGTAGGCCGTTACCCTACCAACTAGCTGATAAGCCGCAGACCTTTCCCAAACCGCCCACACACCAATCTCAGCAAAATTCTTGGGCTACCACAAGCATAAGGCGAAGCCGCCTTCGGCTTACAAAAGTGATAATTCAAATTTTCTTGTAAAGATTGGTGTGGGGGCTTTACCCTTCAGCCTTACGGCTTCAGGGACCATCGGGAATTAGTTCCGCTTTCGCGGAATTATGCCCGTGTTTGGGGGAAGTATCTACGTGTTACTAACCCGTTCGCCACTACCCCCCACCACTTTATATTGACTTCCAAAACAATTTTTACAACCTTAATCTTAATACAAAAGGTTATAAAAGAATCGGAAATCCGCATAAAGTGGTGGGGGGCCGTTTGACTTGCATGCCTTATCCACGCCGCTAGCGTTCATCCTGAGCCAGGATCAAACTCTCAAATAAAAGAGATATAAATCTCTTTTCTATCCTCGCTTCTATAAATAGAAGCTTGGTAAATAAATAGTCGGGACAACTTTAAGAATCTAAACATTAACTTTTCAAAGTGCTTTCCATTCGCTCCTCGCTACTGCTCGTCGCTTGTCCCTACGAATTACGAATATTTACGAATATACGAATTTCTTATTTTTGTTGTTTTTTATTCGTAGATTCGTATTGATTCGTAATTCGTAGGGATGCTCCGAACAAAAGTGAGGAGCAAAAAAATCAGGAAAACTCCTGACTTCAGTGTTTTATCCTATTTAAATAGCAATTTTATTGCTTCCATTATCAATTCTACTTTTCTAGAAGCGCTTGTCAAGTACCCGAACTTTTTCGTAACAAAACGAAGCCGCCTGCAGGAATTGAACCCGCGTATGTGGTTTACAAAACCACTGCTTTACCACTAAGCTAAGGCGGCGAAACTCAAAATAACTACGCTGGCAAACGTTTTTTGCGCTGGCGTTTTTCCTTAGGATTTTTTTGATTTACAGAATCTTTAGGCTCTTGAGGGGCGAAGAGGACTTTGTTCTCTTCTTCACCTTCGCCCCGCTTTGCGTAGCTCGGTGGGCGAAGAGGACTTTGTTCTCTTCTTCACCTACCCGAGTCGCAACGAAGGGTAGAGAAGAACGAATGTTCTTCGATTCGCTTCTATAGTCGAAAGAGAATGAAATTCTCTTTCTCACCTTCGCTTCCTTCGGAAGCTCGGTAATGGAAGCTCGGCCCTTAATTTCCTTCCAATAATTATCGTTCTCTCCGAATTTATTTTTCCGGGCGTTCTCTCTTAATCTCTGAAGCCAGTGGAAGGTTTTGTTGTCAACCTTCATAATCAAAACTCTGGTTTTAGACAATGCTTTCTGCAAAAACAGATCGCCGGAAAACTTTTTAAGAGGAACTCTGTTTTTAATTGTTTTAATAAAACCAAAAATAACATCTTTTGTGTTTATTCTTGAAGAATTTGCCTGCGGCAATTCTGCGAGAACCGGAATCTTTCTAAAGATAAAGATACTAATACCTACAAGGCTCATTATTAAACTCGTTAAAAAAAATATTTCTGCCATTTACTGAGTCCCGCAAAGCGGGACGAAAGTGAAGAAGAGAACAAAGTTCTCTTCGACTAGATTTCGTACCTTGTAAACATTTTAACAACGATATTCTCCCCTATTTTGGCAATATATTCTTCAATTAAATCGTTTATTGTCTTTTGCTGGTCTTTTACCCAAAGCTGTTCCAGTAATGGCAATTCTTGGCCCATCGCCGCAATCTGAAGGCATAATTCGTGGGATAATTCTTGAAAATCTTTTGATTTTGCGACAAAGTCGGTTTCGCAGTTTAACTCCAGAAGCACACCGATTTTTTTATTCGGATGAATATAACTGGCTATTATTCCCTGGCGAGTATCCCTGGCATTCTTTCTTCCGGCCAAATCCTTGCCCCATTTTTTTATAATTTCTTTGGCTTTATTAAAATCGCCTCCCGCTTCTTCAAGAGCTTTCTTGCATTCTGAAATGGAAACCCCGGTTTCTTCGCGAAGTTGTTTAATCTGGTCAATGTTTATCATTTTTTGATTTCAGACGGCGAAGAGAACTGTGTTCTCTCTTTCGCCTCGTCCCGCGGCACGGAACTCGTATTTGATTTAAGAATCGCTTCTTTCATTTTTTCCAATATATACCTTACGGAGCTGATAGCGTCATCGTTAGCCGGAATCGGATAATCAGCCAAAGTTGGGTCTGTATTAGTGTCGGCGATGCCGATAACTTTTACGCCTTTGGCTCTGGCCTCCTTTACCGCCAAATTATCTTTTTTCATATCCAAAACAAAGATGGCGTCTGGTAATTTTTCTAAATTTTTAATTCCTCCAAATTTCATTTCCAAATCCTTAATTTCCTTATCAAAATTCGCCCTTTCTTTTTTAGTGTATTTTTCTAATTCTCCTTCCTCTTTTTTCTTTTCCAAACTTTTAAAATATTCTATTCTTTTTTTAATTGTTTCAAAATTCGTCAAAGTCCCCCCTAGCCACCTCTCAACGACATATAACAATCCGCACTCTTTTGCCATTTCTTTAGACAGATTCTTTACTTGAATTTTTGTTCCAACCAAAATCATCACTTTGCCTTCTTTAATAATTTGTTGGATAAAAGACAGGGCTTCTTTCAATTTTTCGGCTGTTTTTTCCAAATCAAAAATATGGACATTGTTTCTGACTCCGTATAAATAAGGATTTATTTTAGGGTTAATCCGGGAAGTGCGGTGGCCAAAATGAAGACCGGCCTGACCCATCTCTTCAAGGTCAAAATTAAGTCCCTCGGTTTTTATTTCTTTAACATTTGGCATATCCTTATATATATCACATTCAAAAACTGAAAGCAAGATTTCATCATTTATGAATCCCGCGAAGCGGGAAAGTCAAAGAAGATAAATCTTCTTTTCCACCTGCGTCCCGTTTACGGCGGGACTTGGTGATTGAAGATGAGGACGAAGTTCTCATCGCCAGTTCCCTATAAAAAAAGAAACCCTTATACCTCTAATTCAACGGGATTGAAAAATTAGGTGTATAATATAAATACTTGGGGGGAATATAATAATCCCCAAGAAGCGCCTCTCTGTCCAGGCTTTATGCTAAGGATTGAGAGAAAAACAACTTAATAAAAGGAACAAGGGAAAGAGGTGATTCCAAGTGGAAGTAAGGCTGACCGTCAACCCTTATGCCGGCAAGGGAAATGGTCGAAAAGTCGGCAGAAAAATAAACCAGCTTGCGATAAAAATGGGACTTGTTTGGCGTAATGTTGGTTATCGCTACCGCGTGCTGGTCGGAGGCGACGGAACTCTGCACAGAGCAATAAATGAACCAAGGGAAACTGATATCCCTTGGATTATATGCTCTGCTGGCATAGGTAATGATTTTGCCAGAGCCTTAGGAATTCCTGAAGACCCTGAAAAAGCTCTCCGCTTGTCTCTTTTGGGAAAGCCGCGAGAAGTTGACCTGATCGAGGTTAACGGAGAACTCGCGACAGGAGTGGCCAGTTTCGGCTTTGACGCCAAAGTGAACCAACGAGCGCTTTGGCTCAAAAAGAAGTATTGGTTTCTGCCGGTAAAACTAATGTACAGGGTCGCCCTGCTTTGGGAATCTTTCTTCCATTGGGAGTGCTTCCAGGTGGAAGTGGAGACACAAGGAACGGTCCTAAGGGAAAGGGTGGTTATGGTGGCTGTCGCCAACATCTCGCCTTACGGCCGCATCTTCAATATCGCTCCCGGGGCCGACCCGAGCGACGGACTGCTTGATGTCTGCGTGATTCGGCAAGCCAGCAGATGGCGGGTTCTGAAAAACCTCTTTCGCGTCATTCGTGGAACCCACATAGCCCTGCCAGAAACGCAGATGTTCAAGACAACATCCCTTTCTATTCGTTCCAAGCATCCTCTTCCTTGTCAAATGGACGGGGAAGTCATCTCGGCTAAACGAGAATACAAAATCTCGGTTCAGCAAAGGGCGCTAAAAGTTCTTGCGCCCTAAAGCCCTGGAGTCTTCCGATAATCCAGGGCTTATTATTCATTATGTTAGTGATACAAATTCTTTCTGCTTGATTATTAAAATAAATTTTGCTATAATATAAATATGCGGAAAGATATACACCCAAACTATTATTCTAACGCAAAAGCGCAATGCGCTTGCGGCAACACTTTTACGGTGGGTTCCACCAAAGAGTTTATTCAGGTTGAAATTTGCTCAAAATGCCATCCTTTTTATACGGGCCAGGAAAAAATTATAGACACTATGGGCAGAGTTGAAAAATTCAGAAAACGGCTGGCAAAGAAAGAAGAGCCGAAGAAAAAACGCAGGTAAAATGCTCCTTTTGGAAGAATTAAAAAGAGAGTATGACGAGCTATTAAATCAACTCGGTGATCCTGAGTTGATTTCTGATTGGGAAAAATTTGAAAAACTCAATGCCAGGAAAAAAACTCTTGAAAATATTATTGAAAAAGAAAAGGAAATTAAAGATTTAGAAAATAGAATTGAAGAAAACAAAGCGATAATGTCGGCCGGAGAGGACAAAGAGTTAAGCTCCTTGGCCGAGGCAGAAACAAGCGAGCTTCAGGAAAGAAAAAAACTTTTAGAAAAGGAAATTAATGATTTGTTTTCGGAGGCGAAGAGAGCTTCGTTCACCCGAGTGCAAGCGAAGGGTGGAGAAGAACGAACGTTCTTCGACTCTTCTTCAGCTACCCGAGTCCCGCAGAGCGGGACGAAGGGTGGAGAAGAACGAACGTTCTTCGACTCGTCCCGCAAAGCGGGACTCGGTAAAAAAATTATCATTAAAAAATCGGGGGAACAAGCGGTTATTGTTGAAATTAGAGCCGGCACGGGCGGAGAAGAAGCAGGATTGTTCGCAGAAGATCTCTTTCATATGTATTCAAAATATGGACAATCTTCGGGATGGAAACAAAAAGTTTTGGATTCCCATCCTACCGGAATCGGAGGTTTCAAGGAAATAGTTTTTGAATTGTCCGATGGCGATGTTTTTTCAAAAATGAAATATGAAGCCGGTGTTCATCGCGTCCAAAGAATACCAGCCACCGAAAAAAACGGCAGGATTCACACATCCACGGCTTCGGTTGCCATTTTGCCGAAACCCAATAAAACGGAAATGAAAATAAAACCCGATGAGCTAAGAATTGACTTTTTCCGTTCTTCCGGTCCTGGAGGGCAAAATGTTAATAAAAGAGAAACGGCTGTAAGAATCACTCACCTGCCATCTGGCATTGTTGTGGCATCTCAAACCGAAAGAAACCAATTACAAAACAAAGAAAACGCGTTATCTATTCTGACTGCTAAAATTATGGCAAGAAAAGAAGAAGAAGAATTAAATAAAGTTGGCGGAGCCAGAAGAGAGCAAATCGGTCAAGCAAAAAGAGTTGAAAAAATAAGAACCTATAATTTTCCCCAAAACAGGGTAACCGACCACAGAATTAAAAAAAGCTTTCACGATATTGAAAGCATTATGGCCGGAAAATTAGAGCCGATTTTAAAACAATTAAATCAAAACTAACCGGCTTCTCCAATTTCAGCTATATCTCCTTCGTATTGAGAAGCGATATTCATTACCGAGTCGCCATAGAATCTGTATTTGCTGTTGGTGCTGCCGGAAAAATAAATCATTGCCGCTTTCCATTCAGAATTATACGTCTGATTGGCGGCTCCGTAATCTGCCAAATAAAAACCGGCGGCCAAAAATGCGTCTTTAATACTCCAAGGGTCGGCTGCCCTTCCGGTGACTGCCTGAACCTTATCTCTGTACAACACCCATGTGGAAGGAATAAACTGACCCGGCCCCATTGCTCCTCCGTAACCAAAACTCATAGGACAAGAAACCGGAGTATTGTAAGAGTCCCTTCCCAATTCCTTTGTAATTTCCAAAAATGGAGAAACATCTCTGGAGGGCTTCATTACCCCGGCAACCGCTTTCCCGCTAGAAATTATAATGCCTTCTCCTGTTGAAGAATTTTTTAAATAGCATTGGCCGACATTTTTACCAAGATTGGATTCCTGAGTTATAACGGCTAGTAAGAATGCCGGGCTTACGCCCGTAATCCCTTCAACATATTTTGCAATATCCAGCGCTTCTCCAAAACTTGGGGCTTTCGGCACGCCGACCAATTCAAAAATTCTCGTTCTAATTTCAGCCGCTTTTTTTTCGGCTGCCGTTTTTTTATCAAGCTGTTTCTGATATTCAGCTTCCGTTAATTTCAGATAATAATCAGTCTGTCTTTGAGTTGCTTCGCTCTCTTTTTTCTGAAGCGCCTTGATTTGCACCATTTTTTCCAAATCTGTTTTTTCTCCATCTAAAACCTGTTTTTGATCTTCAAAAGATACCTTAAGGTCTTTAATTCCTTTTAAAAGTTCCTGACTTTTGACATTTAAAATCTCCAGAGCCAATAAATTATCAAAGAATTTAGAAATTTTTTCTTCGGAAAGCAAAATTTCAACCAATGATTGCTTGTCTGTTTCGTGAATAAGCTGAAGGTTGTAAGCTAGTTTTATTTTTGAATCGTCAATTTTCAAAACGGTCTGGCTAATTGATTCTTCTGTATCTGTTATCTGATAGCCTATTCCTTTAATATTGGCGTTGCTTTGGCTAATTTGAAGGTTCAATTTAGAGATTGTTTTTCTTAAGACATCTACTTTATTTTTGAGGGTCTGTTTTTCCTGACGGGTTTTTGTAATGTCTTTTTCATATTGAACAATTTCATCCTCTAATCTCTTAAGTTCCTCCTCTAAGGTCTTCCGCTCTTGCGCGGGATCGGGATTGGCAAGGGCAAAAAAAGCTGGCAGAAAAATCGCCGACAATAAAATAGATAATAAAATTATTTTTGCGAATTTAGTTTTATTGGGCATTTGTTTTACCTTTGATTTTTCGGAGAGTTATTCAATTTTCTCTTCTTGCTTTCCTTTTTCTTTTTTTTCTTTAACTTCTGCCACCTCTTCCACTTTTTCTTCAATGGGTTTTAACAACTCCTCTTCAATTTTTTGAGGAGAAGAAACTAAAGCCACGATTTCGTCAGGATTTTTCAGCGCTTTTACCCCTTGCGGTAAAACTAAATCTTTAACTAAAATATTATCTTCAAAAGTTGCTAATTTTTCAACATTAACCTTAAGCTCGTGGGGAAGATTTTGGGGCAGAGCCTTGACTTCCAGTTCATGGATATTCCTGACCAAGGTTCCCCCCAAATCCTTGACGGCTCTGGCTTCCCCCTCAAAAACCAATGGAATAGTCACCGTAATTTCTTCGTCCAAATTGGGCTGGTAAAAATCAACGTGAATTGGTTTTCTGGAAAGAACATCAAATTCCACATCATGTATTAAGACTAAAAACTTTCTTCCGTCGGGACGGCCAATCTCATCAGATGGCGATGAAGCTAAAGCTTCATCTTCACCCTTCGCTATCGCTAGGGTAATTAAGGAGCTTTCTCCGGCTTCAAGGTAAACCTTTTCAAATTCTTTCAAATCAAGCCATAGAGAAAAATTTTTAATTTTTGGCCCATATAAAATTCCAGGGATTTTACCTCCTTGTCTTAATTTTTTTACTTTTTTCCCAAATTCTGCTCGAACTTTTGCCGAAAGTTTCAACATATTCGCTTCGCTTGCGTGAATAATTTAATTTTTTCTTTAGCAACTTTTTGAACGGCTATAATTACTTCGGGCATATATTTATAAGGAGTCGTCTCTTTCGGCTTTTCCAGAAGAGATTTCCTCAAAGCGTTGCTATAAGCTAATCTTAGGTCTGTATTGATGTTGATTTTAACGATTCCCAGTTTTATCGCCTTTATTATGTCTTCTTTTGGGGTACCCGAACCGCCGTGTAAAACCAAAAATACTTTATCGCCTAATTTTTCTTTAATTTCTTTTAATCTTAAGATATTAATGTGAGTATCTTGGCCCGAAGCATCAATGCCGTGAAAGGTTCCGATGTTTACAGCCAAACTGTCAACGCCGGTTTCTTTGACAAGCTTTAGGGCGTCGTCGGGCAGGGTTAAATCCGCCTCTGTAATTTTCGGCGCCTCATTTAACATCCGTGAAACGCCCTTGATGAAACCTACTTCGCCTTCTATAAAAATGTCTTTTTTCCGGCATATTTGAATAGCTTTCTTTGTTAATTCTATATTTTCTCTTAAGGGCAAAGAAGAACCATCAATATGAATTGCGTCATATCCTGCGTCTGCCGCCTTTTTAATATAGTCTAAACTCTTTCCATGGTCAAGATTTAAAAAAAGCGGGAGTTTTGTTTTTCTTTTATAAACGTTTACTATGGCTACGGCCTCTTCCAAGCCAAAAAACTTACTCTCTCCTTCCGACGTCCCCAAAATAACAGGAGATTGCAACTCTTCTGCGGCTTGAATAATGCCTTTTAAAATTTCCAAAGTAGAAAAATTAAATTGGCCTATCGTCCATCCTTCTTTTCGCGCTTTTTGAAAATATTGCTTTAACTTATTAGGCATGTTTAGTTTTTTCCACTTTTACTTTTTTCCATTTATCTCCTTTTTCCAATAAGCCGTTTTTCGCCCCAATTTTTCGCAGGCAGCTGGCGCTGTTTGCCATTCCCAGTTGAATAGCATATTCAACATTCCCCTTTTTTTGCATAAAGCCAGAAGTAAATCCGGAAGCAAAAGAATCCCCGGCTCCTGTGACATCAACGGGTTTTAATCCGAGAGCATTTGCTTCATATAGATAGTTTCCATCTGATACAATTACTCCCCTCTCTCCTTTTGTCATAACAACGATACCAGGACAAAATTCAATAATTTTTGCAAAAATTTCTTTTTCCTTCTCGTAAGGAATTCCCGTTAAAACAGCCGCCTCTTCCTGATTTAAAAATAAAATATCAATTTTTTTAAAAACATTTTTAAATTTATCTTTTAGCAAAAGAATCTGACCTTTGCCGGGATTAAAGGCAATTTTTATTCCATTGCCTTGGGCAAAATTGATCAAATCATCAGTTAAAAGGGAATACTTTCCGGATAATGGAGCTATGTAAAACCAATCTGCCTTAAGTTTATTCCAAGGAATATTATTTTTTACAATCTCACCCGAAGCGCCATGGTATATCAGAATTGTTCTTTCTCTGGCCCCTGTTAAAAGGATAACGGAACAATCAGTTAGTTTTTTATCAGTGCGTATAATGAGCTGGGTATTAATTTTAAGCCCTTCCAATTCCTCGACAATAGCATCCCCAACCAAATCTCTACCTACTACTCCGCAAAAAGCCACACTAAATCCCTGCTTGGCAAAAGTGGCGGCAGTATTTGTCCCTCCGCCGCCTGAAGAGCTCACCATTTCGTCGGCTTCAATCTTCGAACCCAAAGTCAAGCAGATACCCTTTCCTGTAGTAAATTTTTTCCCGGCTATCGTTTTAAATTTGTTAGACCTAAAAAAAATATCTTTTGTCGCCGACCCAAATGTAATAATATCGTATTGTTTCATCATTTACCGAGCCGCGTCTTACGCGGCGAAGGTCAAGATGAGAACGCAGTTCTCATCGCCGTTATTCTTTAGCGATAGCTATAATTGTTTTGATGACGGTGTCGGGGTTTAAAGAAATTGACTCAATCCCCTGCTCCACTAAAAATTGGGCAAATTCGGGAAAATCAGATGGCGCCTGGCCGCAAATCCCAATGTATTTTTTCCTTTTTTTACAGATTTCAATTACTTTTTTTATCACATGTTTTACCGCTTCGTTCCGCTCGTCTCCAATATAAGCTATTTTACCATTATCCCGGTCTAATCCTAAGACCAGTTGAGTCAGATCATTCGACCCGATAGACATCCCGTCAAAAATATCTAAAAATTTATCGGCCAGAATTATATTGGAAGGAATCTCCGCCATTACGTAAATTTTTACTTCTCCTTTTTTGATACCGAATTTTTCTACTAATTCAATTACTTTTTTTCCTTCTTCAGGCGTTCGGCAAAAAGGCACCATTAAAGAAATATTTTTTAAGCCGAAAATATCTCGGCATCTTTTGATTGCTTGAATTTCCATTTGAAAAGCCGGCTGAAAGTCAGTGTCCAGATAGCGAGAGGCGCCCCTGAATCCCAGCATTGGATTTTCTTCTTGTCCCTCAAACATTTTTCCTCCAATTAATCCGCGGTATTCATTCGTTTTAAAATCGGAAAAACGGACAATTACTTCTTTTGGCCAGAAAGCTGAAGAAATTTGAGCCACGCCCTCGGCCAATTCTTTAATAAAAAACTCCTTCTTATTCTTGTGCTCAACGGTAATTCTTTCAATCTGTTTTCTCAATTTCTCATCTTTCAATTCGTTAAAATGATAAAGAGCCAAGGGATGAACTTTTATTTTTTCGGCAATAATGAATTCTTCCCTTGCCAAGCCTACTCCGCTCTGCGGTAAAAAGGATGTTTTAAAAGCAATTTCCGGAGCGCCGATATTCACCATTATTTTTGTTTTCAGTTTTGGAATTTCTTTTAAATTATATTTTTTTACTTCAAAAGGAATTTTTCCTTTAAAAATTTTCCCTTCCGATCCGGAGGCGCAGTCAATTGTTACCATTTCTCCATTTTTCAAAATCTTAGTGGCATTTTTCGTCCCCACGATCGCCGGCACTCCCAGTTCTCTGGAAACAATTGCCGCATGGCACAATCTTCCCCCTTCATCGGTAACAATGCCCGAAGCCAGCCGCATCACGGGCAGCCAGTCGGGATCTGTCATTCTTGTTACTAAAATATCTCCTTTTCTAAATTCGGAAATATCGGAAACCCGAGCGAGAATTTTCACTTCTCCCTGTCCGATTTTATTTCCAATTGCAATGCCTGTTAAAACCGGTGGCCCCTTGGTTTTCAACTTATATTCCTGAAAATAGTGGACCCGTTGCTCTTCTTGGCTATGTATAGTTTCCGGTCTTGATTGAACAATAAACAACTTTCCCGTTTTGCCGTCTTTCGCCCATTCAATGTCTTGAGGCGAACCGTAATGCTCTTCAATAAGAAGGGCCCATTTAGCAAGCTGTAAAATATCTTCTTCTTCTAAGGAAAACATCAATTGCTTTTCCGGCAAAACAGCAACTTCTTTCAATCCGCTGTTTTTAGCAAAAATATATTTTTTATTTTTTCTTCCCAAATTTTTAACGATAATTGATTTGTATCCTTGTTTTAAAGTGGGCTTGAAAACATAAAATTGGTCGGGAGTGATTTTTCCTTTTACGATCATTTCTCCCACTCCGAAAATTGAATTAATTGAAATTATGTTCTCAAAACCTGTTTCTGTATCTAAGGTAAAGATAATCCCCGAAGATGCTAAATCCGATCTTACCATTTTCTGAATCCCTATTGAGAGCGCAAATTTTAACTGGGGAAATCCTTTTTCCTGCCTATAAGCGATTACTCTGTCGTTAAAATTGGAAGTAAGGCATTTTATAATGGCTGAAAATAATTGTTCCTTGCCAGAAATATTTAAAAAAGTTTCGAATTGGCCGGCGAAAGAGGCATTGGGAGCATCTTCGGCTACTCCGGAAGACCTAACCGCTACTTCGCAATTTTTCCCGTATTCTTTTTCCAAATCCTGATAGGATTTAACTATTTCTTCTTTCAAATCTTCGGGAAAATTTAACTTCAAAGTAAGGCTCCTTGCCACCTTCCCAATTTTTTGTAATTGCTCAATATTATTCGCGTCCAAACCCTTAAATAATCCTTCCAGCTGGGGCAATATTTTATTCGTTTTTATAATATGCCAATAAGCAGCTGAAGTTAACGCAAATCCATTTGGGACGCTAATTCCTTTCGCGGATAATTGAGAATATATTTCTCCCAGAGAACCATTTTTCCCGCCGACAAAAGCAATGTCTTTTTTAGATATTTCCTTGAAATTAAGAATATATTTTTGTTTCTTTTGCATGTTTTTACCTCCTATTTGGCGTCCATAGTTGTTTCCACCAAAAAGACGGTTCTTGATTCTTTGCTTCTTTGGCAATTTGTTTCGCTAAATCCGTAAACATTCTCTTTTCTTGTTCGTTATTTTTAAGCCATTCTGAAGCCTCCTTGCTCCCCTGCCAGATATATTCATTAAGCAGAAAACATTCATCCAGCAAGTCTGCGTCTTTTGCTATTTTTGCCTCCAAGGTTTTTCTCTCTTCGTACTCTTTTGAAAATTTTAACAGCTCTTCTGCGTGAACAAGGTTTTGCAGCTGCTCTTTCCTAATTTCGTCTTCGTAAACCTTCACATATCTTTTATGAACCCAATTGTGGTCGCCCGATCTAACTTCTTCAATGTCGTGCAGCAAACACATTTTAATTACCTTATCAGCGTCAGCTTTTAATTCTTTCGCTAAAAAATAACCGATAATCGTTGTTCTGAAAGAATGAGAAGCAATATTGTCGGTTGAATCCTGAAAAAGCAGCATTTGCTGATGTTCCCTGGCAACCCTTCTTAAGTTCCCAACTTCAAAAAAAAATGAAACTAAATTCCTAATTCCTTTGGGTTTCATATCAATAAAGTTTTCCGCCAAGTTTAGCTATTTCCTTGTCGGGAATAATTAAAATACATTTTCCATCATCATCGGGAACGCCAAGGGTTAAAATTTCAGATAAGAATGGCCCTATTTGTCTCGGCGGAAAATTGACGACACCCAACACCAATTTATTTTTTAGTTCTTCTTTTTTGTATAAACTCACTATTTGAACACTTGAATTCTTAATTCCAATTTCCACTCCAAAATCAATTTTAAGTTTGGGCGAAGAGAACTGCGTTCTCTTCTTCATTTATCCCGCTTCGCGGGAATCATATATGATGGTTTTTTCGCTTCCGGAAAATCTTCAACCTCAATTATTCGCCCTACCCTGATATCTAGCTTTTCGAAATCCTCAATTGTTGCCATAAATTTTATTTCGTCATTTTCTCGTGGTTTTATAGTTATATTTTTTAAGCATTATTATTTCATCGATGAATCCATCCCCATATTGAATTACTTTCGGAATCTTTGCTATTTCTAAAAAGCCGAGTTTTTTATATAGCGCAGACGCTGGCTTATTTATCGAAAAAACGCTTAATCTAATAATTTTTGGTCTGGGTTTTAGTTCTTTTTTTGCCAATTCTATGATATTTTCCATTAAACAGGTTCCCAAGCCTATGCCACGATAACCCTTCCTAATAGTAATCCCGAAAATTCCAACATGATTTTGCCTGCCCTCGCCTAAGCTAATTTCCGAGGTACCTGCAATTCTTTTTTTATCTTCTGCCACTAAAAAAACTGTTTTATGTTCCTTTATCTTTCTCAATTGTCCTTCTAAAAATTTTTGTTCTTCTTGAAAAGAAAGATTTTTATTAAGGTTTATTTTAGCGTTCTCTTTAATTAAAGAATTAATAAACTTCTGAAATTCCTTGACATTTTTTAAATCATCTTTCGAAAGTTTTCGTATTTTTATATTCTTTCCATTAAAATCCTTAATTTCTTTTGGCTTCATTGACCGAGTCCTGCAAAGCAGGACGAAGGTGAAGATGAGAACTTCGTTCTCATCGCCTACATTAAATTTTTTATTTTTTCAATAATTTCCGGGTTGGCCAAGGTTGATAAATCTCCCAATTCTTCACCTGTGAAAATTTTTCTCAAAATTCTTCTCATTATTTTCCCGGATCTTGTTTTCGGCAAATCTTCAACCAGATAAATCTCTTTTGGCAAGGCAATGGGACCTATTTCTTTTTTTATCTTATCAATTAATTCTTTTTTAAGTTCTTCTTTATTCTTATCGTTTTTATAAACCGCAAATACTATTGGCGCTTCTCCTTTTATTTTATCGGGAATTCCGATTACTGCCGATTCGTCTATGGAAAAATGGCTGTTAATCGCGGCTTCCAATTCACCGGTAGTTATTCTGTGGCCGGCAACTTTTATAACATCATCAACTCTGCCGATAATTCTAATCAAACCGTCTTTATCCTTATAAGCTCCGTCTGAAGTAAAATAAACATTTTTTCCATATTGACTCCAGTAAGTTTCCAGATATTTTTCAGGATTTTTATAAATTCCTCTTAATAATCCCGGCGAAAATGGCGGTAAAATCACCAAGTTTCCCTCTTTCTCTCCAGAACAAGATTTCCCTTTTTCATCCAAGATATCAAACCTTACCCCGGGAAATGGAAGTCCGGTAAAGGCTGGTCTAAAAGGGCCTATCCCCGGCAGAGATGTAATAAGAATGCCCCCGGTTTCTGTTTGCCACCAAGTGTCAACAATCGGGCATCTTCCCTTCCCCGCTTCGTTAAAATACCAAAGCCAAGCTGCTTCATCAATCGGCTCGCCGACTGTGCCCAATAATCTTAATTTTTCAAATTTGTATTTTTTTAAAATTTCCGCTCCGTATTTTTCAAACATTCTGATTGCGGTAGGGGCTGTATAAAAAATCGTAACTTTATGTTTTTCAATAATTTTTGCCCATCTGTCGGGAGTCGGCCAATCAGGCGCTCCTTCAAAGAGCAAGGTTGTAATCCCGTTTAGTAGAGGAGAATAGATTGTGTATGTGTGGCCTGTAATCCATCCTGGATCAGAAGTGCACCAAAAAATATCTTGGTTATGAAAATCAAAAATAAATTTTCCCGTGACTTTCGTCTGAACCGTATATCCGCCACAGGTATGTAAAATTCCTTTTGGCTTTCCCGTTGAACCCGAAGTATAAAGTAAAAATAAAGGATCTTCTGAATCCATGCTCTCTGCTTCGCATTTATCGCTTTCGTCTTTTGTTAAATCATTAAACCAAAAATCCCTGCCCTCCCGCCACAAAACTTCATTTCCGGCTCTTTTAACAACAACCACCTTTTCAACTTTTGTCTCATTGATTCCATCATCCGCGTTTTGCTTTAAATTAATTATTTGCCCTCTTCTGTAATATCCGTCAGCCGTAATTAAAACTTTAGCTTCCGTGTCCTGAAGCCGAACTTTTAAAGATTGTGAAGAAAAAGCGGAAAAAACAACCGTATGCACGGCTCCGATTCTAACGCAGGCAAGCATCGAAACAACGATTTCCGGTATCATTGGTAAATAAATCCCTACCCTATCCCCTTTTTTGACTCCCAGTTTTTTTAAAGCGTTCGCAAGTTTGTTAACCTCTTGAAATAACTCTTTGTAAGTAAAAATCCTGTTCGCAGTTTCTGTTTCCGATTCCGGCTCCCAAATTAAAGCAATTTTATCTTTTAGCTTTGGTATATTTTTATCTAAACAGTTCTCGGAAAGATTTAGCTTCCCGCCCGAAAACCATTCAAAATACGGGGGCTTATGCAAAAAAGCCTTTTTCCATTTCTTCTGCCAGTAAATTTCCTTAGCCAATTTTTCCCAAAATTTAATTGGGGCCTTTTCGGCTTCTTTATAAATTTTCCCGTTATTTATCCAGGCTTTTTTCTGGAACTCTTTAGTCGGATAATACAAATCACCCCTTTTCTCGAGCAAAGCTCGAGACGGGTCGTCAGAATTTCGTTCTGGATAGACTTTCTTTAACATATTTTTAATTATACACTAAGCTTCCATATTGTGGAAGCGAAAGTGAAGATGAAAACTTCGTTTTCATCGCCCCTAAATAAAAAATCGGGGCAAAGCCCCGAAGTAAATAGCGAAGAAAACTTCGTTCACCCGAGTCGCGCGAAGAGAATTGCATTCTCTTCTTTACCTGCGTCCCGCTTCGCGGGACTCGGTTTAAGATGTTTTTCCTATATATTCCGTAAATTCGGCTAATCTGGAAGCGTAAGCCCATTCGTTATCATACCAGGCAACAACCTTAACTAAATCATCATTAACCATTGTCAAAGCCAAATCAACGATAGACGATAATGGATTTCCTTTAAAATCCGATGAAACCAAGGGCGCTTCTTCTACTCCTAAAATTCCTTTTAATTCTTCTTTTGCCATTTTTTTAAAAATGTTGTTTATTTCCTCAACTGATGTCTTTTTTCCAACCTGGCATATAAAATCCAAAATGGAAACTACGGGAGTCGGCACTCTCAAGGAAATACCGTCTAATTTTCCTTCAAGCTCAGGGATAACCTTGCCAATGGCTGACGCCGCTCCGGTTGAAGTCGGAATAATATTTAACGCGGCAGCTCTCGCCCTTCTTAAATCTTTGTGGGGCAAATCCAGGATTCTTTGGTCGTTGGTATAACTGTGGCAGGTAGTTATAAATCCTCTATTAATTTTAAAATTATCATTTAAGATTTTTGCTATGGGAGCCAAACAATTCGTGGTGCAGGAAGCCATTGAAACAACATTGTCTTTATTTGTGTTGTATTCTTTTTCGTTAACGCCCAAAACAAAAGTCTTTACTTCGCTTGATTTTGAAGGAGAAGAAATTATCACTTTTTTGGCGCCAGCTGACAAATGTTTTTTTGCGCCCTCATATTCTGTAAATACTCCCGAAGATTCAATAACAACGCGAACGCCTAAATCTTGCCAAGGCAATTTTTCCGGATCTTTTTCTGAAAAAACTTTTATTTCTTTGCCGTCAATAATTAAACTATCTTTAGTAGAGCTTATTTCTCTATTAAAAATTCCGTAGGAAGAATCGTATTTTAAAAGATGGGCTAAAGTTTTAGTATCGGTCAAATCGTTAATCGCCGCCACTTCCAAATTCGGATGCTTATCTAAAATTATCCTTAGGGTCGGCCGGCCTATTCTACCAAATCCATTAATAGCAATTTTTATGGACATATATCGAGCTTTCGCATAGCGAAAGCGAAGATGAAGACGAGGACACAGTCCTCGTCGCCTATTATTCTTGAAGCTTTAATAGTTTAACAATTTTTATTTTGTCAAAACCGACTACTATTTGATCGTCTATTTCAACAACAGGAACTTCCATTGCTCCGGATTTTTTAATCATTTCTTCTTGAGCTACCTTATCTTTCGAAACATCTATTTCTTCAAACTGAATACCTTTCTCTTTAAAAAATTCTTTTAGAGTATGGCAATACGCGCAACCCGGAGTAGAAAATATTTTAACAACCATGAAATTTTATTTTTTAGTCAAAGAGGGCTGCGTCCTCATCTTTACCCTTCGTCCGCCAGGGGCGGACTCGGTGTTCAGATCTTTTAATAAACCTTTGATGTCAATATTGTACATCTTGCAAATATCGCCAAGTTTCAATTCTTTCATTTCATACTGGGCAAAAGCGCAACCCAAACACGGCACATTGTATTTTAACAAAATTTCCTGCGCTTTGGCATCCTTAATAATTTCATCTAAAGTTGTATCTTTGGTAATTTTCATGGCCCTACGAATTATGAATATTAAGCAAGGCAAGTATTGAGCTGGACATCCGGAGCGAGCGGCCATGGGGTCACGAGCGGAAACGAGTGACGAGCGAGCGAGGACTAAGCAGAAATTCTCGGCGGGAATTTCTGCGGTCCAGCGATGTACTTGCCGAGCGAAGATTATCCTGCTAACCATCCCCCATCAACAACAACCACAGAACCGGTCATATATGAAGAAGCGTCTGAAGCCAAGAATAAAACCGCGCTAGCGATTTCCTCTGGTTTTCCCATCCTGCGTAAAGGCACGCGATTCAGCGTCCCTTCTAAGACCTTCGGATCGTCCTTTACGGAAGCCGCCATTGGAGTGTCTATGGCTCCAGGAGCGATAGCGTTAACTCTTATATTATAAGGAGCGAGTTCTAAGGCCATGGCTTCTGTCATTGCGACTATGCCGCCTTTTGAAGCGCAATAATGGGTAATTGCCGGAAACCCGACGCCCACCTGTCCCATTGCGATAGAAGCGATATTAATAATAACGCCTGATTTCTGTTTTGCCATTTCCTTTGCCACGGCTTGGCCGCATAAAAAATAACCTTTTAAATTAATATTAATCGTTCTATCCCATTCCTCCTCCGTTAAATCCAAAAATGGCTTGAATTGGCAGATTCCCGCGTTGTTCACCAAAATATCTATTCTGCCGAATTCTTCAATTGTTTTTTTAATCATCTTATCGACTTCTTCTTTTTCACTAACATCGCATTTTATTGCCATTGCTTCGCCGCCTGAATTTTTTATTTCATCGACAACCTGCTGGCATTCTTCTTCTGAAATATCGGAAACAACTACTTTTGCTCCGGCTTTCGCCAAAAGTAAAGCATCGGCTTTTCCCATTCCCCTTCTGGCTCCGGTAATAATAGCTACTTTGTTTTTTAGTTCTAACATAAATTTTAATTTTTTTATTTTTAACCTTTATTCTTTCATTCTACTACACTCAAAATCAAAAACAAGAACAGGTTTAACGTCGGGTGTTAAACTTTATTAAATTTTAGCGAAGGAAATTGATTTTTTGGAAGTCATTCGTACACTGCTCTATCTCAAGCCTTGTTGCACTTTGGAATAGAATTCAGGCAAAATTACCTACCCGAGCCGCAGCGAAGGGTGGAAAAGAGAACGCAGTTCTCTATGACTACTCTCGTTTTAATCGCAGAGAATTAAGCACCACCGAAAGAGATGAAAATGCCATGGCAGCGGCCGCAAAAATCGGATCAAGCAAAATTCCAAAAAATGGGTACAAAACTCCGGCCGCCACCGGAATAAAAGCTATATTGTAAAAAAATGCCCAAAATAAATTTTGTTTGATTATTGCTAAGGTTCTTTTGGAAAGAGAAATTACTTCCGGGATTAAAGTTAAGTCCCCACGCATTAAAGTTACTTTGGCCGACTCCATAGCAATATCTGTGCCTTCGCCCATGGCAATTCCCAGGTCCGCCTGGGCCAAAGCAGGAGCGTCATTGATGCCATCTCCAGCCATCGCCACTAATTTCCCTCTTTTTTGAAGCTCTTTAACTTTTTCCGCTTTTTCCTGCGGCAGAACTTCAGCCATAATATTCTCAATTCCAACTTGCCTGGCAATAGCTTTGGCCACCCTTTCGTTGTCCCCGGTTAACATCCAAACCTCCAATCCTTCTTTTTTCAGAACCCTGACCGCCTCTTTAGCTGTTTCTTTTAAAATGTCAGCCACAGCCAAAAACCCCTTAATTTTATTTTCAACAGCTAAAATCACCACTGTCTTGCCTTCTTCTTCTAATTTTTCTATTTCTTTTACCCAAGTCGCAGCGAAGGGTGAAGAAGAGGATAAGTCCTCTTCGCCTTCAAAATTTCCTAAAGAGATATTGGATTCTTTCATTAACAGCCGATTGCCAATCAGGCCAGGAAATTCCCTTCCGTCAATAATTAAATTACCCTTTATTCCTTTGCCGGCAATCGCTTCAAAATCCTTAACCTCAAATAAATCAAATTTTTCATTCTTAGCCCGCTCAACAATGGGCTTTGCCAAATGATGTTCGGAATATTGCTCTAAGCTAGCCGCCAATTGCAAAATTTTATTTTGATCGCCTTCGACGGCGATGATATCGGTCAATTCCGGCCTGCCCTTGGTTAAAGTTCCGGTTTTATCCAAAATAATTACCTTGACCTTATGGGCAATTTCCAAACTTTCGGCGTCTTTAATCAAAATTCCTTTCAGGGCGGCATTTCCGGTTCCTATCATAATTGCCAAGGGCGTTGCCAGCCCCAAAGCGCAAGGACAAGCAATAATTAAAACAGCGACAAAATTAACCAAAGCGAAAATAAAAGCCGGCTCCGGTCCAAAAAAGAACCAAACTATAAATGTCAAAATGGCAATAACAAGAACTGCGGGGACAAAATAAGCTGAAACCAAGTCGGCCAATCTTTGAATCGGCGCTTTTGAGGCCTGGGCTTGTTCAACCTGCTTAATAATTTGGCTCAAAAGAGTTTCTTTTCCAACTTTTGTTGCTTTGAAAATCAGCCGGCCGGAAAGATTTACGGTTGAACCGATTACTTTTGAACCTTTTTCTTTAGTGACCGGCATTGATTCCCCTGTTACCAGCGATTCGTCAACCGAAGACCTGCCTTCTGTAACCTCGCCGTCAACCGGAATCTTTTCTCCGGGCCTGACTAAAACCAAGTCATTAACCATTACCTCTTCAATAGATAATTCTTCCTCTTTGCCGTTTCTGATTACTCTGGCTGTTTTTGCCTGAAGTTTCATCAATTTTTTTATGGCTTCTGAAACGCGGCCTTTAGCCAATATTTCAAGATATCTGCCGAACAAAATCAGAGTAATAATAATCGCTGAAGTGTCAAAATAAACTTTAGGTTCAATTCCTCCTTTGGCAAAAAATCCCGGAAAAAAAGCAATTGCCGAGCTGTAAATATAAGCGGCTAGGGTGCCAATGGCTATTAAAGTATTCATATCGGCCGCCCGGTATTTAAATAAAACCACCAAACCGCGATAAAATCTTGAGCCAACCCAAAACTGAACCGGTGTTGTTAGAACCAATAAAATAAAATAGTTTGTTAAAATACTCGGCCAGAAAGGAAACCATTGAGGAAAACTTCCCAAAAATATAGGAATAGAAAGAATCGCTCCCGCTATTATCTTCTTTTTCAAAATAGAAAGCTCTTTTTCTCTCTCAATTTTTTCTTTCTCCAGAAGGTTTTGGGTTTCAGATGTTTCTCGTATTGATTTATAGCCGGCGTCCCTAATTACTTTTTCAATTTGCTCTTCGTTTGTTTGCTCGGGACTAAAAAGCACTTTAGCTCTGGCGTTGTTATAATCCACTTCCACTTTTTCAATGCCGGACAAGGTTTTAATGGCCTGCTCAACTACCATTGCGCAGTGAGGAGAATCCATACCAATAACTTTCAGGGCTAAAAATGATTTTCCTTCCTCGCCCGCCGAAGTCCCGCTTGAAAACGGGACGGAGGCGGGTGGCGCTAAAAGTTTATACCCCACTTCCCCTATCACTTTCTCCATATCTTTTGGGCTAAGTTTCTTTTCATCATATTCAACCAGCAGGGTCTCTGACCCAAAATTCACCTGGGCAGATTTCACCCCCACCAATTTCAAAACCGCCCGCTCAATAATCATCGCGCAACTGGCGCAATGCATGCCTTTAATCTTAAATACTTCTTTTACCAAACTTTTGTGAAGCAAAAGTGAATCGAAGAACTTGCGTTCTTCTCTACCCTTCATTGTGATTCGGGTAGGTGAAGATGAAGATGTAAATCTTCATCGACTATTCAAATTTCTGCTTTGTTTTAATTTTATCTCTATTCTAAATTCCACTCAAAAATTCTTTTCTTCTCCGTCTTCATCCCGCACCCGAGCGAAGCGGAACGAGTCGAAGAACACATTCGTGTTCTTCTCCACCCTTCGCTTCGCTCGGGTAGGTGAAGATGAAAACGCAGTTTTCATCGCCCTGCCTACCAATTATTTAAACAATTTTTTATCGAAAATTGATTTTGGTTCTACCCCAAAAAATTTTTTGAATTGGTCAGGGCTGCAAAAACAGTCATTTTTTAAACTCTGAAATAAAAAGTAAACCTCTCTGATAGAAAAACCGGTCGAATAAGCGGCAAAAAGAGCCGGCAAATAAAATGGGCTAAGCGGCAGATTTATAAAAATTCTTTTAAGTTTTAAGAATTTGGCGACTTTTTTCAAAAGAATGTCATAGCTAAAAATTTCGGGTCCGCCGATATCAATAATTTTATTGAAAAATGCGGGGTTTTGAATCGTTTTGGTTAGAGCTAAAACAACATCATCAACATGGATTGGAGAAACCCTTGATTTGCTCCATTTAAAAATGGGAAGAAGAGGGATTTTCAAAATAATATTTTTAATTATCTCAAAAGAAATGCTGCCTTTGCCAAAAATAATTGAAGTTCTTAAAATCGTAAAGGGAATGCCGGAATTTTTTATTTTTTCCAAGGTCAATTTTCTGGCTAAAAAATGCGGAGATAATTTTTGTTCTTCAAAATAAATCCCTGTCAAATGAATAATCTGTCGGGCTTTTTTAATTTTAGCCGCTCTAATTAAATTATCAACTGCCCTTTCTTCAATGTCCAAAAGGTTGGCTTTTTCTTTTTGCCAGCTCAAACCATGTATTAAGTAGAAAATTACCGAATTCTCTTCTATTTCATTTAAAAAGGTATTCAATTCCAAAACGTCGCCGATTACAGCTTTTACTCCCCTTCTTTCCAGTAATTCCTTTTCTTCTTTATTCCTTACCAAAACCCGTATTTGGTAATTATCTCCGATTATTCCTTCAATTAAATTCTGGCCAACAAAACCAGAACCGCCAAAAATAAAAATTTCTTTATTTCTTAATTGCATGTTGTTTTATAATATATGAATATACGATGTCCACAGTGTATCCCCGATATTTTAAATACTTCTTCTACCATGACTAATCTATAATTCCCACTCAAAAATTCTTAAAAAATTATCCTGAATGGTAAGTTTTAGTTTGGTTGCCGGACCGTTAAGCTTGGGGAAAATAAGGATACCTGAAATATGATGGCCTCCGGCCGGAGAACCCTGCCACTCTAAGGCCGGATATCTGTTGCCATTGCCATCTTCAAGAACTGAAATCTTAGCCGGGTCAAAATCCAGAGAACCGGAATGAGTGTCAATTGTTATTTCAAATTGAATAGACTTTTCAAAACTAAAATCTAAGGGTTGAACTTCAAAAGTAATTCCACCTTGGGAGTTTATCTTGCTTGGAAGATTGATTTTTTCTGTTAAAATTTCTCCGCTCTTTGGCTGGGGAGAGATAGTTTGCCCTGTTTGATTATTTATTATGAAGAAAACTACCGGTAATAAAATCAGCGAGAAAACAATGACAAATTTTTTAACTCGCCCCAAATCATAAACTGATATTTTTTCAAAAAGCGAAGAGAACTGCGTTCTCTTCTTAAACTCGTCCCGTTTCACGGGACTCGTAAATTGATGTTTTTGGATAATTTCTAACATTATTGTAACGCCAACTATATTGGAAAGAACTCCTAAAAATAGAAAAAATGTCTGATATTGAATTAAAAATAAGGTCGCTCCGGCTAATCCAATGAACGGCAAAACGTCCGCTAAATGATGAAGACAGCAAACAATCATAGAACCTGAAGAAATGCTGCCCGAAACGGCCACAACTGTGGCAGAATTGGCTATTTGTTTCGGGCGAGTCGATGAAGCTATCGCTTCATCTTCACCCTTCGCTAACGCTCGGGTAAAACAATAAAGTCCGACCTGTGTGCCAAAACCTGCGGCCAAAACCAAAATCCAATACCAAAGCTGGCTAAACTGCGAGATTGCGTGAGAAAAAGAATTGGCTAAACTTAAAATTAAAAAATATAAAATTAATAAAGAAAAACCGGCTGAAAACCCAATAATAAGAAAATTTTTATTTTTCGATTGCATGTCCAATAATTTCTAAATTACGGCTTCTGTGTTCTTTACACCACGCCTCGCATTTTTCAGCCCATTCTTTTTCTTCATATTCAAGTCCGCACTCCGGGCATTTGTATATTTTTCAAAAATTCTAGCCGGAACGTTTAATAGCGCGCCAAGTTAAACATTCATAAAATCCTGACCATATTATTCCTAAGATAAAAAAGGGGAATACTCCTTTTATTGGAACTCCAAAAATTTTCATTCCAGAGAATATTTGAAAACTCCAAGCCTGCTCGGAATAACCGGGAAACGCCCAATTGAAAGAAGAAAAAAATATAAAATAGAGTCCCGCAAAAATCATTCCTCCAATCAAAATTTTCACAGCCTTGCCTCTCCGTCTATAGTCGAAGAACGTTCGTTTTTCTCCACCCTTCGCTTCGCTCGGGTAGGCGACGAGGACTGCGTCCTTATCTCCACCC